>NZ_JBHWIO010000017.1:0-29252 GCF_042732075.1 Kitasatospora sp. NPDC059812 | reverse complement strand
GGCGCCGCCGCGCGCGGGGGGCCGCCCGCCGCCCGCGGGCGCGCCGCGGCCTCCACATCCGCCGGCGCCGCAGGCGGCGGGGCGCCGCCCCGGCACGGGAGCACGAGAACGTCGCCGCGAGGGCATCGATCCGGGGTGCATCAGCGAAGCACCGATACTGACAGATCGTCAACTCCTCTTCTCTCCTGGGACATTTCCCGTGCACTGACGTACAACCGCTCCGGCTCCCGCCTCCGTAGCGTCACAGCCAGTCCCGGACCCTGGTGCAACCCGCAGCAAGCGGCAGGCCAGCGGCCCACTACCTGAAGAGGAGAACTGCGTTGTCGCAGAACATACTTGACGAAGACACCCTCGCCGTCATCGAGGCGGCGGAGCGCCTGCTGGAGGGTGAGCATCCCGCGGAGCCGAGCACGCCGTCGTCCTGCGCGGACCAGCGGATCGCCGCCGTGATGGGTGGCGGGTTCTACACCTACTGCTGATCGGTGCCCTGCCCGCACTCGCCCGGCGCCCCCTCGGGCGAGTGCGGGTCCTCCCCCGCGCCGCAACGGCCTCCGGAGTGCCGGCGGGCCCGACCACAAGGACACACCGATGAATCCCACCGAGACCGCCGATCCACTGACGGTTCCCCCCGACTGGTTCGCGGCCGTGGGCACGGAGATCGCCATGGTGCTGGAGGACCTGCGCCGTGACCACCCGAGCCTGGCGGACGCGGTCACCGGCCTGCTGGCGGCGGACGGCGGCGGCCGAAGCCCCTTCCGCCTCCTGGGCATGGCCGTCCTCGGGACGATCACCGGCGAGCCCCGGCCGGCGGCCGCGGTGTGTGCGGTCTCCCGGCTGTGGTGGGCGGGGGCCGAAGCCCTCGACGACCTCGCCGACGGCCAGGGCCCGGCCGCACCCCGGGGCAGGTCCGAACTGGCCCGCACCACCCTGGCAGCCGTGGCCTGCGGGAGCACACTGCCCCACCGGGTGGCCGACCGGTACTCGGCAGCCCCGGACATCCGCCTCTCCTGGGAGCAAGAACTGGTCCGCACCGCACTGGACGCGCTGGAGGGCCAGTTGGCCGACATCGCCGAGCCGGCGGACGACCCCGTGACGTGGCGGTCCGTCATGGCCTGCTACCGGGGCAAGAGCGGCGCCGCCTACGGCCGCGACGCGGTGATGGCCGCCAGGCTCGCCACGGACCGGCCCGAAACGCTGCGCTCCTGGCGGACCTTCGGCGAACTCTTCGGCGTCCTGCGACAGCTCGGCAACGACGGAGCTCCCAGCGCGGCGCAGGAGTTCGAGGATCTGGCCAACGGCACTCGCACCCTCCTGCTGGCCCACGCACTCGCAGTCGCCGCCCCCGCGCACCGGGAGCACCTGCTGGACCTGCGTGCCCGGGCCGGCACCGACCCGGGCGCCCGCGGGGAGCTGCGGGCCGCGCTGCAGGATCCGTCCGTCCTCGACGGCTACGAACGCCGGGTCGAGTCGCTGCGGCAGCACTGCTGCGCGGTGCTCGACCGACTCGCTCCGGACGGCCCGTACCGGGAGCTGCTGCACGGCCTGGTCCACACCTCCGCCCGAGCAGTGCCGAACGGAGTCTCCCCGTGCGCGAGTTGATCGACCGACCGGAGCTGCTGCGGTCGATGGCCGCACGGTCCGCCGGGGCCGCTCCCTTCGCATCGGGGCTGCTCGCCAGGCTCGCCGACGACGTCGAGCACGGCGGGCCGGTTACCCGCCTGATCGGACGGCACCCACAGGCCGGCACGCCCCTGTTCACCATCCGCGCCATGGCCGGGGTCCAGGGCCTGCTGACCGCCGGGCGGCTTCCCCGACTGACCTCACACCTGGCCGAGTCGAGTGCGGCGGACGGACTCGAACCGCGCGGCACCGACCGGTCGTGGGACCTCTTCGTCACGGCGATCGCCGACCACCCCGCCGAGATCGCCACCGCGCTGGACAACCCGGTGCAGCAGCACGAGCCCGTCCGGGCCGCGACACTGCTGCACGGGCTCGCACTGGTGCGGGCCCCGCGGATCCGACTGCTCGAACTCGGCGCCTGCGCCGGACTCAACCTGCTGATCGACCGCTACCGGTGGTTCGGGCCCGGCTGGGAGTGGGGCGACCCCGCCTCACCGGTCCGGCTGCCCGCCCACGGTCCGAACCCCGGAAACATCCGGATCGTGGCGCGCGCGGGCTGCGACCTGCGTCCCCGCGACCCCGCCGATCCGGCCGACGTGCAGACCGTACGGAGCTACCTGCCCTTCGAGCACACGTTCCTGCGAGCCGCCCTCGACGACGCGCTCGACCTCGCCGCCCGCACCCCGGTCCGGGTGGACCAGGCGGATGCAGTCGGGTGGCTGCGGCGCGAGCTGGCGACGCCGGCCGATCCGTCGGTGCGCACGGTGGTCTGGCACAGCCTGTTCTGGGGGTTCCTCGAACCAGGCCAACAGGACGCCCTGGAAGGGATCATGACCGATGCCGCCGCCACCGCGCCGCTCACCCGCATCGCCTTCGAACCCCACGACTGGACGATGCCGCCACGGCTCCAGCTGATCCAGTACTCCTGAGCCCAGGGCGTTCACGGCACTCGCTCGACCCAGAAACCCGATCCCTACGTGAGGAATCCCGGCATGCTGCCCGGCGAGGCATTCCAGTACCTGGCGTCACCCACCGGCCGCCAGAACCCCTATCCCGCGTACGCCGCCCTCCGGTCCCACGGACCGGTGGTACGCCTGCGACCGGGGTTCTACGCGGCGACCGGGTACGACGCCGTCAACGCACTGCTGCGGGACCCGCGACTGGAAGTCCGGGGCTGGCCGGACGGTGCCGCCGCACGCCTGATCGCGGACTCCATGATGAAGGCCAACGGGCCCGACCACGCCCGCGTCCGGCGGCTCGCCGCAGACGCCTTCTCACCCCGCGGCACCGACCGGCTGAAGGAGGTCGTCACCGCACGGGCGACCACCCTCGCCGACCACCTGGCCCGGATCGGCCGCGACGGCGAGACCGTGGACCTCATGGCCGAGTTCGCCTACCCGCTGACGATCCGGATCATCGGCACACTGCTCGGTGTCCCGGCCGGCGAGCACCAGTGGTTGCGCGAACGCGCCCAGGAGACGACCGCCGTCCTGGAACCGTTCCGTCCCGCCGGCCCCGCCACCGCGGCCGACCGCGCCGCCCTCGAACTGGAAGCGTACGTCACCGAGCTGACCCGGCTCCGGCGTACCGAACCCGGCGAGGACCTGATCACCGCACTGGTACTGGCGCACGACCGCGACGGCAGCGAACTGTCCACCCGCGAACTCGTCGTGAACCTGGTGTTCCTGCTGCTGGCGGGATTCGAGACCTCCGCCAACCTCCTCGGCAACGGCCTGGGAGCCCTCCTGGACCACCCCGACCTCGCCGCGCGGCTGCGGACGGACCCGGGCCTGACCGACCGGTACGTCGAAGAGGTGTCACGCTTCGACGCGCCCCTGCAACTCACCAGCCGGTGGGCACCCGAGCCGATCGAGATCGACGGCATCGGCAGCATCGAGAAGGGCAGCCACATCCTGCTGCTCCTCGGGGCGGGAAACCACGATCCGGCGCACTTCGCCGCCCCGGACCGGTTGGACCCGTTCCGGGACTCCCCGCCGTCGCTCTCCTTCGGCGCCGGCGCACACTACTGCCTCGGCTCCGCGCTGGCCCGTACGGAGGCGCGACTGGCACTCCCGCTGCTGCTGGAGCGCCTGCCCGTCATACGGCGCGCCGGCACGGCAGTGCGTCGCGACCGCCTCACCTTCCGGGGCTACGCCAACCTCCCCGTGTCCTTCCGGAACTGACCGGCCGCCCGCCAACCCGTGCTGTTCGCCTGTGTCCAGACCGATTCCCCATGCGGCGGCCGCACTTCGCCTCGGCCGCTTCCGCGCCGGGGCAGGGCAGTTGGGCGGTCTTGGCCCAGGTGCGGCCCAGGTGTCGCCCGGCCGCCGACCGTCAGCGGCCGCGCCGCCGGTCTCAGCGGACCTCCACCGTCACCGGCGCGGAGGTCCGTTCGCGAACGGGGTGGCGGTCGTCCGGCCCGGTCAGGCCGAACAGCGCCGCGCGGTACTCCAGGACGCCGCTGTGTGCGGCCTTGACCTGCGCGACGACCTCCGCCTCGGTGCCCGTCTCGACCACGGCGCCGCAGGTCATCCGCTCCCACGTCGACCCGCTGCTGCGGCCCTCCAGGCACACCTGCACGTAGGCGGCACCGTCGTCGTCCCCGTGCCCCGTGACCGTGAAGGTCGTGCCGACCCGCGCCGTGTGCGGAGCCGTGACCTCCACCTCGCCCTTGGCGAACGCAGGCCCGGCGGCCAGGGCCACCGAGGCCAGACCCAGCGCACCGATCACGGCGGCCCGGCCGCCCCACGCCTTCGTCCCGGTCCTCTTCGTCCTGCTCATGAACCAACCTCCTCTGGAACTCCCCCACATGGGGACCGCGCCTTGCTCAGGCGCCCGGATGTGCCCCACCGATTATCGGGGCCGACCGCCGCCCCGGCCGGGTTTCGACGCGGCCCGGCGTCGTCGGGACGCGACGATGGGCTGCGGGATCGTCGGGCGGGTCGCCCCGGAAGTGGGCGGCTGCCGGTCCGGTACCACGGAGGGGCTGACCGTGGCCCCGGGTCTGCCCTTTCGTCCCTCGTCCGGTCGCTCCCGCCGCCCGTAGACTCGGCGGGCGGGGGCGGCCGGAAGGGCGGGGAGGGCGTGCGCGAGACACGGAGAGCCGCGGAGCGGCAGACGGCGGCGCCAGCCGCCGCCGGGCACGGGGCACGCCTCACGGGCCTGGCCGCGCTTCAGCGGCAGGTGGGGAACGCCGCGGTGACACGCCAGGTGCAGCGTCAGAAGGGCGGCCTGAACGAGCACTACGCCACGAGGCCCACCGAGCACCCCGAGTGGGGGCCGTACCAGGAGCTGACGAAGGCCGCGGGCATTCCGCAGCCCCAGGCCGACGCCGCCTGGCAGCTGCTGCTCGGCGGGGTCGACTCGCAGGGCGCGCTGAACGACGAGGCCGTGGCGAAGACGAAGGACCGCCAGGAGCAGCGCGAGCTCCGCGCGTCGAACACCTGGTACCAGGAGTTCGTCAAGCTCATCGCCGAGCACCTGGAGATCGAGACGCCCACCATGGCCCTGTGGGCGGGCGGCATCGAGACCAGCGACTACGCGTACCGGAAAGGCCACACGCCCCTGGGGCGGACCCGGATCGGCGGCGTGCTCAACGTCCTGGAGCTGCACCCGGACTGGAAGCTGACGGGGCCGATGTGGAGCGTCCTGTCCAAGGCCTTCGTGTCCCGCGCGACCGGCCCCGTGCACATCTTCGTCCGGGCCTACGCTCCGGAGAGCATCCTGATCAGGCTGGAAGTCCCGGAACTACGGCTGGTCCAGCGGCTGAACCCGGACGTGAAACTGATCTGGCACCCCGTATACACCGCTCCCGGCGGGCAGATGAGGGAGATCTCGAAGGACTGCCGACTCGTCGACAACGCGGAGTACGACGGGCGGGACACGTGCGTGAGCGCCCTCGTCCAGTACCTCAGGATGTTCCACGACGACAGCAACACCGAGGCCGCCCCCGCCCACAAGAGCATGGAGCAACTGCTCGTCGCGAACGGACACAAGGACGGCGTCTGAGGCTGCGGCCCGCACGCAGCGCTCTCCGGCCTCGGCCGGGCACACCTCGTCAACTGTCCGGCGGACAAGGCCCATCGGTTTCTGGGACAGGATCGGGATACTTCCCGCACCTGCCTGTGAACGACCCTCGCCTACGGTGATCACACCCGGTGAACCTCACCGGTCGAACGACATCGGGAGACCTCATGCGCACGCGCCGCCTCGCCCTCACCGCCGCCGCCGTCGCGGCGCTCGCCGCCACCGCGACGGCCTGCGGGCCGGACAACAGCGACACGGCCTCCACCGCCGCCAGCCCCGCGGCCACCGCCGCCGCGACCAACGGGGCCGCGACCGCACCCACCGGGGCCGCACCCGCCGGGGCCTCGCCGACGAAGGCCGCCGCCGCGCCCACGACGCCCTCCACACCGAAGTCGTCCGCCACGCCGAAGTCGCCCGACGCGCCCTCCGCCCCCGCCGCCGACAAGACCGGCTACGGCCAGGCCTGCGGCGCCAACGACCTCGCCCTCAGCGCGAAGTCCGAATCCCAGGCCGGCGGCTACCTCCTGATCACGGCCAAAGCCAAGCCGGGCATCACCTGCACGCTCCCCGCGACCCACCCCACCATCGCGTTCGGCTCGCGCGGCATCGAGGCCGCCAACGCCGAACAGTCCACCGGCGAACCGATCACCCTGAGCGGCGCCAAGGTCGCGTACGCGGGCATCATGACGAAGACCACCAACACCAACCAGGCAATCCAGTTCACCGACGTCATCGTGGGCATCGGCAACGCCGACCCCAACCCGGCCAGCATCGCCGTCGGCACCACGCCGGTCGACAAGCCGATCGTCACCAACTGGCACACCGTCGCGAAGGACGCCGTCCCCGGCCTCTGACGGCCGTTCACCGGAGGGGCGCGGGCCGGCCGTACGACGGCGACGACGACGACGGCCGCCGTACGGGCCTGCGCTGTTGCGCTGGTTCAGCTCAGAAAGTCGACGCGGTCTATGAGGCCTTCGCGCACCCGGTAGGCCACCAGGACGCGAACCGGCTCGTCGGCCAGGCCGTGGGCGACTTCGTGGTCGACCACCCAGTCGCCTTCGCTGAGCCGCCCCACGATCTCCGCCCGGCAGCGGCCCTTGGCGAACTGCCCGGCGTACCTGTCGCGCAGAGCCTGCCGGCCCTGCAGCCGGCTGCCGTCGGCCCGGTGGATCGTGATGTCCTCGGCATAGGTGGCGACGAAGGCGTCGATGTCGTGGCTGTTGTAGGCGGCGAGCTGCTGCTCGACCACGTCGCGCGGTTCGGTCATGTGGTTGATCGTTTCTTCCTCGGTGTACGGGTTGCGGGTTCAGCAGGGTTGCGTGCTACGGGTTCGGCCGGGCTCAGGCAGCGAGGCGGCGGGTGGCGAGTTCGGCGTAGAGCGCGGCCCCGTCGGGGAGCACCGCGTCGTCGAACTCCGCGTAGGGCGAGTGGTTGACCGGCAGGTCGTCGGGGTCGGTCCCCTTCGGGGCGGCGCCGAGCCACACGAGCGATCCCGGCACGGCGTCCAGGACCCGGGAGAAGTCCTCCGACCCGGTCATCGGGTTCGGCATCGACTGGAAGCGCTCCTCGCCGAAGACCTCCCGGACGGTGTCCGCCAGGAAGTCGGTCTCGGCCCCGTCGGTCACGGTCACCGGGTACTGGGGAAGGTACTCGACCTCGGCCCGCAGGCCGTGGGCGGCCGCGATGGCCCTGACCAGCTCGACCGTGGTGTCGGCGACCTTGGACTGCGCCTCGGCGGAGAAGGTGCGCACGGTCGCCTCGAAGTAGGCGGTCTCGGGGATGATGTTGCGCTGGGTGCCGGCCTGGATCAGCCCGACGGTGACCACCACCGGATCGAACACGTCGAAGCGGCGGGTCACCATGGTCTGCAGGGCGGTGACCATCTCGCAGGCCGCCGGGATGGGGTCCTTGGCCCGGTGCGGCACCGAACCGTGGCCGCCCGCACCGTGGACGGTGACGTTCAGCGCAGCGGAAGCGGCCATGATCGGCCCGCGCCGGGAGCCGAACTCCCCGTGCCGCATGGCCGACGACACGTGCAGGGCGTAGGCGGCGACCGGGCGCCTGCCTGCCGCGTCGAGCACGCCCTCGGCCAGCATGGCCCCGGCCCCGTCCCACCCCTCCTCGCCCGGCTGGAACATGAAGACCACGTCGCCGTGGAGCTGTTCCCGCCGTGCGGCCAGCAGGTGTGCGGCACCCGCGAGCATGGTGGTGTGCAGATCGTGTCCGCAGGCGTGCATGGCGCCGTTGTCGGCGGCGAACGGCAGCGGGGCCTTCTCGGCGACCGGCAGGCCGTCCATGTCGCCGCGCAGCAGCACCGCCGGCCCCGGTCGGCCGCCGCGCAGCACCGCGGTGACCGAACTCAGCGCCGAGCCCTGGCTCACCTCCAGCGGCAGGCCGTCCAGGGCCCGCAGCACCCGCTCCTGGGTGCGCGGCAGGGCCAGGCCCAACTCGGGGAACCGGTGCAGGTCGTGGCGCAGCCGGACCAGGTCCGGGGCCAGAGCGAGAGCGTCGTCGTGCAGGGACACGGGCACCTCCGTCGATCCCGCGCGTGGCGGGAACTTGTGCAGAGCGATCTTGTTCCGTGATTCTGGATCTCGCGGCGGGATTTGCCCGCGATTTCGCAGGATCACGCCACCAGGAGGCCCTTCGATGAACGAATCCACCGGCAGCCGACGGTGACCGGCTCCGAGATGCCCGACACCGCGACGACCGGCACCGAGGTGACCAGCACCGCGACGACCGGCGCCGAGGTGACGGTGGACGAGCTGGACCTCGCCCTGGTGAACGCGCTGCAGCTGCGGCCCCGCGCACCCTGGTCGCTGCTCGGCCAGACCCTCGGGATCAGCCCGGTCACCGCCGCCCGCCGCTGGCGCCGACTCTCGCAGGCCGGGATCGCCTGGGTGACCGCCTACGGTCTGCCACACCCCGAGGACCGCGGGTGCGTCGCCTACCTCGACCTCGACTGCGCTCCCGGCCGGCTCCGGCAGATCGCCGACGAACTGGCCGAGGACCCGCACGTGATGAGCATCGAACACGTCGCCCAGGGCTGCGACCTCGTCGTCACCGTGGCCTTCACCGACCTGGCGACGGTCTCCCGGTACACCGCCGAACGGCTCGGCCCACTCCCCGGGGTCAACGCCGTCCGCGTCCACCTGGCGACCGGCTTCTACGCCGAGGGGATCCGCTGGCGACTGGACTCGCTGGACCAGGCCCAGCGCGTGGAACTGCACGACGATCACCTGGCGGGCTACGGGACGCCGTCCGGCGTACGAGCCGAAGTCCGGGAAGAAGACCGGGAGTTGCTCATCAGACTGGGTGTCGACGGCCGCCTCGGCCAAGCCGAGCTGGCCGCCGCCACCGGGCTCAGCCCGTCCACGCTGCGCCGGCGCCTCGACCGGCTGGCCGCCTCCGACGCGATCCGCTTCCGCTGCGAGATCGCCGCCCGCGACGCCGGCCGGCCGGTCCTGGCGACCTTCCGGGCCGACCTCCCCCCGGAGCGGCTCGACGAGGTCGGCCCCCAGCTCGCCAGACTCCCCGAGGTCCGGCTGTGCGTGTCCGTCACCGGCCCGCACAACCTCCTGCTCTCCGTCTGGCAGCGCTCCCTCGCCGACGTCCAGCGGCTGGAAACCGCTCTCGCCCGCAGGTTCCCCGACCTGCGGGTGGCCGAGCGCCGCGTGTCGCTGCGCACCGTGAAGCGGATGGGCCGAATCCTCGACGGGGACGGACGCGCGGTCCGCGCCGTTCCGCTGGACATCTGGCGGGATCCGATCCCGCTCTCCTGACGGCCGTTCAGGTCGGTCCCTGCTGCAGCGCGCCGTCACCAGGAGCTGCGGGCCGCCTCGCGCAGGCCCGGCGGCCCGCCCGTGTGTTCCGGCCATTTCCGGGCGTAGGCGCCCGTACCGGCCGCCCTGGTGGGCAGGATGGCCGACGGCCCGCGCCACTGCCCGGCCGGGCCCCGCAGACCGATCGGAAGGCAGGGACCAGCCATGCCCAAGAGCGCACGGCGATGCACGGCGGCGGCGACCGTCTGCGCCGCACTCATCGGCGCAGTCGGCCTCCTCGCGCCATCCGCCCAGGCCCAGGCCCCGACCTCCGTACAGGCACCGGCGACCGTGTCGTCGACGGCGGACCGGCCCCGGGACACCACCACGCCCCCGGGCACCGAGGGGCAGTCCACCACGGTCACCCGTCCCGACGGCACCCAGGCGCGGTTCGCGGTCTTCTCGACCGCCGACGGCACCGGCGGGACCATCTGGTACCAGACGCAGTCGTCCTCCGGTGGCCCGTTCGGCGCCTGGAGCCAGGTCAACGGCATGAGCCTCAGCTACCGGAACCAGGTGCTCACCGCCGCCGCGGACGCCGACGGCGCCCTGGAGGTGTTCACCATCGGATACCAGTCGTCGGTCCTGGTACGGATGCACCAGGCGGGCCCGGACGGGCCGTGGTCGGCGCCCGAGCCCTTCGGCCCCGCCGGGGGGCTGGTGCCGAGGTTCTTCGGGGTGCCGGTGGCCTTCCAGCGGGCGGACGGCGCGCTGGCCTTCTTCGAGGTCTACCAGGGCTCGGCCAGCCCGCAGTTGTACGTCAACGAGCAGAGCACCCCCGGCGTCTGGGGCTCCTGGACCAACCTGGGCACCGGTCCGCTGTCGGAGGCGGTGGCCACCCCCTCCTCCGTCACCGAGGCGGCCGACGGGAGGCTGACGGTGCTCGCGCACATGTGGAACGGCCCCTCATTGTCCGCCGAGATCTCCGAGCAGGCCCCGGGCGGTGCCTGGGGCCCCTGGCGCGACTGCCGCAACGGCGGCTGCGCCGGGGGCTGACCGCCGGCGGCCACGCCCGGAAGCCCCGCGTGGCGGCCGGGAGGCCGAGCACACCGCCCCCCACCGGGATGCCCGGCGGCCTCGACCACCCCCGGGCCCGAGCCGCCCGAGGCGCTGGCGCAGACTGGGAGCCGAACACCCGACCGACCGACCGGAGGACGACACCCATGGCCGACCGGCCCCTGACGCTGATGGCAGTCCACGCCCACCCCGACGACGAGGCCACCTCGACCGGCGGCGTCCTCGCCCGCTACGCCGCCGAGGGCATCCGCACCGTCCTCGTCACCTGTACCGACGGCGCCTGCGGCGACGGCCCCGGCGGCACCAAGCCGGGCGAGGAGGGCCACGACCCCGCCGCCATCGCCGAACTGCGCCGCCAGGAACTCGAAGCCAGCTGCCGGATCCTCGGGGTCGACCACCTCGAACTGCTCGGCTACGGCGACTCCGGGATGATGGGCTGGCCCGCCAACGACGCTCCTGGATCGTTCTGGAGCACCCCCGTCGCCGACGGCGCCGCCCGGCTCGCCGACCTGATGCTCCGCTACCGGCCCGACGTCGTCGTGACCTACGACGAGAACGGCTTCTACGGCCACCCCGACCACATCCAGGCCAACCGCATCACCATGGCCGCCCTCACCCAGGCCGCCCTGACGCCCAAGGTGTACTGGACCACCGCGCCGCACTCGATGATGCAGCGCTTCGGCGAGCTCATGCGCGAGTTCGGCGCCGACGGGGGCGACGGGGCTGACGGGGACAACCCGGAGCCCACCGGGGAGGCCGTGGAGCTGCCCCCGATCGGGCTGCCCGACGAGGAGATCACCACCTGGGTGGACGCCACCGCCTTCGGCGGGCAGAAGTACGACGCGCTGCTCGCGCACGCCAGCCAGGGCGAGAACATCTTCTTCCTGAAGATGGGCCGCGAGCGGTTCACCGAACTGATGGGCGTGGAGACGTTCGTCCGGGTCCTCGACACCACCGGCGCGGCGCTGCCCGAGAAGGACCTGTTCACCGGCCTGCGCTGAGCCCCAGAGCAGGCCCGGGGCCTCGGACTGAACGATGCAGGCCACGCCCTTCCGGGCGTGGCCTGCATCGCTCCCGCTTGGGGGCAGTTGGCGAGGAATGAGCCTCGGGGCCGATGGCCGCAGCTTCCGTCGACGGCGCTCAAGGGTCGGACGCCATGGGTCCGGACCCGACACGGCCCCTGATCGACAAAGATGAGCGCATGGACAGCGAACCTCTACAGATCCCGCTCGATCAGCTCCGACGCGCCTTCGAGCTGGCACTGCACCACATCGAAGCCTCAGCCGGCAGCACAGTGGCCGTCGAACGTGACTACTTCTGGTCCGTCCCCGGCGACGAACTCTACGACGTCCCCAACGAACCGAAGACGATCACCATAGGGCAGCTCTCCGAGTCCTGGCACCACCTTGAGCACCTACTCACCGACCCGGACCGGATCGTGGGCTACCACCTGGTCTGGCTCGCCGACGTCCTCCGCGCGATCGGACAGGACCACGTCGGATAGCCATCGCCCCAGCCAGCGAAGCGGTGCCGGCGCCGGCACCGTGATCTCTGAAGGTTGTCGAAGTCGATGGCGCCGAGCATCAGCGGGCTGTAGTAGGCCAGGCATGGCGTGTCCACCCCTGCGGGGCTGCACTCGGCGAGGATGCCGATCAGCCGGGGTGTCCCTGCCACGCCCAGGAACGCCGGGGTACTGCCCCGCCCACCCCCGCTCCGCCAGAGTTGGGAATCATGCCGGGCCGTCCACGAGCATCCGATTCGTCGGCCCCGGCCTCGGCGAAACTGGCGAAAGGCACGACATGACCAGCAGAGCTCCCGGCGGCACCCTCACCCTGGCCCCCGACCTCACCCTCAGCCGGATGGGCTACGGCGCCATGCAGTTGGCCGGCCCCGGCGTCTTCGGTCCCCCCAGGGACCGCGACCAGGCCTTGGCGGTCCTGCGCGAAGCCGTCGAGCTGGGCATCACCCACATCGACACCAGCGACTACTACGGACCGTTCGTCGTCAACGAACTCATCAAGGAAGCCCTGCACCCCTACCCGGCCGGACTGCACATCGTCACCAAGGTCGGCGCCCGCCGCAACGAGACCGGCGACTGGATCCCCTCGCAGGAGCCCGCGGACCTCAAGGCCCAGGTCCACGACAACCTCCGGCACCTCGGCCTGGAGGCCCTGGACGTCGTCAACCTGCGCCTGGACTCGGTGGAAAACATCTCCGATGCGCCCATCGCCGAGCAGTTCGGCGCCTTGGCCGACCTGCGCCGTCAGGGGCTGATCCGCCACCTGGGCATCAGCGGCGTCTCCGACGCCCAGCTCACCGAGGCGCAGGCCATCGCCCCGGTCGTCACCGTCCAGAACCTCTACAACCTGGCCAACCGGCAGGACGACTCACTCGTGGACCGCTGCGCGGGCCAGAACATCGCCTTCGCCTCTTTCTTCCCCTTGGGCGGCTTCAGCCCGTTCCAGTCCCAGGTGCTCAACGATGTCGCCGCCCGTCTCGACGCCTCCCCGCAACAGGTCGCACTGGCCTGGCTGTTGCAGCGCTCGGCAACCACCGTCCTGATCCCCGGCACCTCCTCCGTCGCCCACCTGCGCGAGAACATCGCCGCGGCCGACCTGGTGCTGCCCGCCGACGCGGTCGCCGAACTCGACACCATCGGCTCCGCGAGATCGCGGTAGTCCTCAACGCGGCTGGCAGCGCTGCCACTTCGACTTCGCCGACGCCACGCCGATCATCGGGGACCACGGCCGTCGAGCCCATGGGCGGTGTTGCGAACGCCGCGGATCCCGCGTCCTGCGGCGGTTCCCGCACAGCCCGCCGGGATCCGGGTTCCGCCGCGGTTGCGCCCGTACGGGTGGCCTTCAGCGCTTCCGGCTCCCCTCCGTTCGCGTACGGCACTAGGTTGCTGGGCGACCCGCTGGCCCGCTTCCCGGAGGACACCGATGGCCATCCCCGCTCTGGACCACTCGACGACCCGCTATTCCCTCCCCCACGCCTACTGGATGGCGCAGGCCGCCGGACTGGCCGTGCTGGACCGGGTCGGCATCGAGAACAAGGCCCACGCCTGGGGCTTCGACGAGGTGCGGCACTTCGAGTCGACGCACCAGATGCCGTTCCCGATCGAGGACACCCAGGCCTACACCATGGCCAGCGACCGCATGATCGTCACCGGCTTCCGGGGCACCGAGGTCCTGAAGATCTACGACTGGCTCACCGACGTCAGCACCCCGCCCGTTCCCGGACCTGCGAACAAGGGCTTCGTCCACTACGGCTTCCACCAGGCCCTGCGGTCCGTCTACCCCGAGATCCGCGACACCATCCGGGGACTGCGCACCAACGGGCAGAGCGTCTGGTTCACCGGCCACAGCCTCGGCGGCGCCCTCGCCATGCTGGCCGGCGCCTGCTGGTACTTCGAGGAGCCTCGCCAACTCCCCGACGGCGTCTACACCTTCGGCCAGCCCCGCACCTGTGAACGCCTTCTCGCCGCCGCCCACAACACGGCTTTCAGGGACCGCTGCTACCGCTTCGTCAACAACAACGACATCGTCCCCCAGCTCCCGCCCGAGCCGGCCTTCACCCACGTCAACGCACTCCGCTACTTCGACGCCGACGGAGAGCTCCACGAGGCCATGCCGCTCATCGCCGGGCTGAAGGACCGGGCGAAGGGCTACCGCCAGGACATGTTCGCCCCCGAGACCGACGGCATCAAGGACCACCACCTGCGCAACTACCTCGCCGCGTTCGAGAAGAACCTCGCCACAGCCGCCTGATCGCAGGACACCCGGGGCCGACCCCACAGGGCCCGACCCGACGTCCGCTCCACAGCCCAACGGGAGGCTGCGGCGGACGGCGAGGAGTCCGGGCTTCGTGGGCGAAGCGGCCGTGACCGGCACGGGGACTGCACGGTGTCCTGCTTCGCCCGGAGCCGGGTTGATGTCTCGTTGGGCCGACCACCTCGCCGCCCATCAGTACGGCTCAGTACGGCGATGCGTCAGTGCCGCCTGACTCTGCCCTTCTCCGAAGCCGCCGTCGGCCGGGCATCGAACGTACAATCGCCGGACGAGTAGGTGCGGGAGGGCGCAGTGGGACACTTCGAGGGCTTCGACGTCACCGGGTTCTGGGACGATTCGGCGTACGCGCTGGAGCAGTACGTGGAGGAGGCCCCGCCCTCGCCGGAGTTGGTCGCGTCGTTGGAGGAGGAGCTCAGCGGATACCGTCTGCCCGACTCCTACGTCGCGCTGATGAGCGCGCACAACGGCGGCACCCCGGCCCGGACCTGCTTCCCCATGCCCGAAGCGACGTCCTGGGCCGACGACTACATCGAGATCACCGGAATCCGGGGCGTCGGGCGGACTCGTCCGCAGTCGCTCGGCGGCGAGTTCGGCAGCCGGTTCTGGATCGACAGGTGGGAGTACCCCGACATCGGTGTCTACTTCGCCGCCATGCCCTCGGGCGGCCACGACATGCTCGCCCTCGACTACCGCGCGTGCGGCAGGCACGGCGAGCCGACCGTGGTGCACGTCAGCCAGGAGGCCGACTTCGCGATCACCTTGGTCGCGGAGAACTTCGAGGCGTTCGTCACGGGCCTGGTCGACGAGTCCGTCTACGACACCTCGGAGCAGGACCGGCTCGCCGACCTGGCCGCGGTGCGCGACGGCAGCTTCTCCCCCGTCCTGCTGCGCGCCTTCCGCGAGGTCGCGGACGTTCTGCCCGACGCGGACCGGCGGATGCGGGCGCTCGCCGAGGCCCTCGTGCACGACAAGGGGTTCTTCGCCCTGCACGCCGACGCGCGCTCCACGCTCATGTACGACTACCTGTTCTGGCTGTTCAGCAGCTTCAACCAGGTCGACTCCTTCGAGCGGTACCTCAGGACGCCTCCACAGGACGAGCCTTCCTACGCGCTGCCGGACTACGAGCTCATGATCGCCTTCGGCCTCGAGTCCGAGCAGTACGGCTTCCGCACCGGCGGATACGCCCCCGGCTTCCTCGAAGACTGGTGGAACTCCCGTATTGCCTCGGGTCAGATCGTCGAGACTGCCGACGGCTACCGGTTGACCGACGCCGCCGTCACCACGCTGCTCGACGGACTCGCCACCGTGGCCGGGCAGGGCGGGTAACCATATCCGCCGGGCTGCTTGATGCCCGACACGCCGGCGGCACCGTTTCCTCCGCCCCGGAAAGGGACCACGCCATGTCCGCCCCGCACGCCTTCCCCCTGCAGCCCACCCCGATCCATGTGCCCGACGAGGTCCTCGACGATCTGCGCACCCGTCTCGCACTGACTCGTCCGCCGCTGGACGAGGGGAACGAGGACTGGTCCTACGGCGTCCCGGACAGCTACCTCCGTGAACTGGTCGCCTACTGGCGGGACGGGTACGACTGGCGCAAGGCCGAGGCCGCCATCAACGCCCACGAGCACTACCAGGTGAGCGTCGGCGGCGTCCCGGTGCACTTCCTGCGCAGGCCCGGCCGCGGCCCACGCCCGATCCCGTTGATCCTCACCCACGGCTGGCCGTGGACGTTCTGGCACTGGTCGAAGGTGATCGACCCGCTCGCCGACCCGGCCGCACCTTCGACGACCGCAGGCCCTGAACAGCCCTGCCGGCCCGCCCGGCAACGGGCCGGGCGGGCGTTGCCCCGCGCGGGGCGTGCGCGGGGGCGACGGCGGGATCAGACGGTGGGATCAGGGGTGCTGGAAGGCGACCTCCGGGTCGGCCGGTGACGGGCCGTCGAGCAGTGGCTGCGGGATGCCGCGCAGGTGCAGGTCGAAGAAGGCCCCGACGTAGGCGCGGGTGATCTCCTCCGCGCGCTGTGCCGGGATCGGCACGACAGGGCCGGCCACGCCCAGCTGTGCGGCGAGGACGGGCAGGTCGGTGAAGCTGGAGTGGTCGGAGCCGGCGATGGTCAGCCACCGCTTCCAGCCGTCCAGGCGCGCCCAGTCGCGGTCCCAGCTGGTGTCCGCGCCGCCCGGGCTGTGGTTGGCCAGGGTGCCGAACATGAGGAAGGGGCGGCCCTGGAGGCCGGTGGCGGGGACCGGCGCGAGGAAGGTTCCGTCCATGTTCACCCCGGCTCGTACCCGGTCGTCAACAGCCATGGTCGCGGCGGCGGCGTTACCGCCGATGGAGTGCCCGGCCATGCCGATCCGCCGCGGGTCGATCATGCCGGCGTACCGCCACGGTGAGTGACGGTCAGTCAATTGATCGACGACGAAGGAGAGATCCGTGGCCCGGCTCCGGGCTATCGCCTCCAGAGCGTCGAGGGTGGGGGTCTGGTCGCAGACGGCGCAGGTGCGGGTCCGTCCGTCGGGGAAGGTCACACCGGTGGACTCGTAGGTGTGGTCGACCAGCGCGACGACGTACCCGCGACTGGCCAGGTCCTCGGCGAGGCCGGTGAGGGTGGCACGCGGCAGCCCGAGGCCGGGCGAGAGCACCAGCAGGGGGAACCTGCCGCGCTCCGGCCGTGCGTCGGCGTGCGCGTAGGTGCGGGTGCCACCGAGTGCTTCGGCCGGGACGGCGCCGCCCTGAGCCGCCTGCTGCAGCAGCAGCCGGGCCTCCTCGGTGGTCATGTAGGGGGCCGGTCCGCCGGTCCCGGGCCGGGCCGGGTAGTACGTCGACACCATCAGTTCCCGGGCACCCGCGGCCGGCACCCAGGGATCCCGGCGGTGCTGGTCGACGAGGTGCAGGGTGCTGCGTCCGATCGCGTGCGGACCCGTCGGGCGGGGAAGCTCCAGCTGGACGCCGGAGCTGTCCGAGGCCGTGGCGGGGGCCGCGGAGGGAGCTGTGGCGGAGGGCCCGGGCGCGGCGAACGCCGTACCCGCTCCGATGATCGGCAGCGGCAGGACGAGCGTGAGCACGGCGGCCAGGGCAGCACGACGGATTCTGGTCATGCCGGCGACGCTAGTTCGCGGGCGCAGTAGTTGACATCCCCTCAGGGGAGGACGGGGAAGGGGACAAGGCATCCCAGCGGAGGAGGACCGGGCATCCCAGCGGATGAGGGCGGACGGGCCAGCGCAACAGGCGGGCTGGCACAACAGGCCGGACGGGCCGCGGCGGCGGGCCGTTCCGTCCCCCGTGCGAAACGGCCCGCCGACGGCTCCCGCTACTTCAGCAGGAAGTCGTACACCGCCTGCCGTCCGGCCGGGTTCGCCGCCCGGTTCTGCACCGAGTGCGCCGCCCCGAGCACGATCACGATCTGCGGGTCGTGTGCCAACTCGGCCTGCTGGTAGAGCACTTCGTACGGCGTGGACAGGTCCCGGTCGCCGCCGAGCAGCAGCACCGGCACGTCCGGCAGCTTGCGGTGTTCCGACGGCGCCGGCGGCACCTGCTCGCGCGGCCAGTCGAGGCAGACCAGGAGGCTGCCGAGCCCGGTCGCGGTCGCCGGGTCGTACGGCCAGGTCTGCTCGGCGGTCAGCCGCTGCCGGGTGCGCTCCAGCGCCGCCGCACGGCCCGCGACGGGGGTGTCGGTGGTGCCCCACGGGAAGCGCGAGTCGGCGCACAGGGCGGCGGAGTGCAGCCCCTGGCTGAGCTCCTCGGCCGAGGCCGCGTCGACCTGCCGGCGGACCAGGTCGAAGAAGTCCTGGAGCTTCGCGGGCTGCCCGGCGGCGGCCTCGTGCAGGATCTCCGGGACCCCGCCGTAGTTCGGGTCGATGAACTCATAGCCGGTGAGCGCACTCAGGATCTGCGCCCCGTTGCCGTACCGCCGAACCGTGGCGGCGAGGTCGGCGGCCGGGTCGGTGGTGCAGCCGGTGGCCTGGCAGGCGGCCCGCAGGACCCGGGCGCTCGCGGGCAGCGCGGCCAGGTCGAGGGGGTCGAAACCCTGTTGCGGCACCACCGAGTCGAGCACCAACCGGGCCACGTGCGCCGGGTGGGCGAGCGCGTACCGCTCGGCGACGAAGCTGCCGTACGAGACGCCGTCCAGGGTGAGGCGCCGGTCGCCGAGGGCGCGGCGCAGCAGGTCGATGTCGGCGACGGTGTCCGCCGTGCTGTAGTGGCGGGCGTTGGGGCCGAGGGCGGCGGCGCAGTCGGCGATCGACTGCTTGCGCGGCAGGGCGAGGTCGGAGGAGCCCATGTCCTCCTGGAGGCCCGGGCACTGGAGCGCGCCCCGGCCGGTGCCGCGCTGGTCGTACATCACCAGGCGGTAGTCCTTGAGGACGGGCTCCAGCTTGCCCGCCATCCGCTTGATCGCCGGGACGCCGGGCTGGCCGGGGCCGCCGGTGAGGAACAGCAGGTCGCCCTTGGGCGCCGTGGTGTTGCCGGTGACGGCCACCTCAAGGTCGAGGGTGCCGGGGGTGGCGCCGCTGTGGTCGAACGGGACGGTGAGGGTCCCGCAGCTGAACTCGGGTGCGTCCGGGCAGGGCGCCTGGCCGGTGATCCCGCCGACGCGGGCCGGTCCGGCCGTGGCGGCGAAGCCGACTGCGGGGGTGGCCAGGGTGGTACCGGCGACCACCGCGACGGCGCCCAGCAGGGCGGCGATACGGCCGCGCGTGCTCGTCATGTTCGTCCTTCCGCTCGCGCCGCGTCCGTGCTGACGCGGTCACGGAACCAGCCTGCGCCCCGGGGCTCTTCGGTGGGGAGCGTTCGGGCGGGATTCGACCTGAACGGACCGTGCGCGACCGGCCCCGCCGGCCGATGGCACCAGGCCCCATCCCCTCCTGAGCGCGGCCCTCGCCATGCAAGCCTTAAGACGCCAGCCCTGCCCGCTTCGCCATAGCGAGCAGACCGGGCTTGGAGCGTTGGTGCATGACGATCAGCACCCGCAGCACTTCGCGACCCATCGGGTGTATCTGTGCCATCTGCGGAGCGACGGCATGGGCGGCGTTGAGAGCTTCCTCGGCACCGGCGTAGTCGCGCACGGCCAACCGGGCGCGCGCAACGTCGATGTACAAGCGGCCTAGGCGGTTTGGCTTCAACCCCGCGGGTGGGGATGCGATCAGTGAACCGGACATCTGGACAGCGCGGTCGGGGGCGTCGAGTTCGACGTGGGACGCCAGCTCGTACAGTGCGGTGTTTCCCCGGCCGAACGTCAGATGGTGCTGCACCAGGTCCCTGCCGTCCGGAAGCGTCTCGGCCAGGGTCCATGCGTGCCGCAGGTGGTCACGGGTGGCGTTGGCGTCCTTGGCTCTCGACGCCAGCACGACGCCGCGCAGATGGAGAGAGCCGAGGTGGATGGTCCGAAAGGGGCCACTCGCGGGTACGGCCTCGTAGCGGCTGATAGCCCTCTCGATGATGGCCAACCCGTCCTCATACTGGCCAGCAGACTGGTACGTGCCCGCCTCATTCCACGCTGCTGCTGCCTCGGCAGACGGGTTCCAGGTCTGCTGTGCGGCCCACATCTGGCGAGAGACGATCATGTCGGCAAGATCGGGCTGTGCGAGTCGGTGTGCAACCGTGTACGCGCAGCTGTACACATCCGCGACGTAGCCCCATGCCGTCGCCTCGCCTCGGGAGTCGAGAGCGGAGGCGGTCGTTTGGCCGAGGAGCGCGGGCAGCATCCGCAGCAATTCCAGGTACTGAGTGCTGGCCCTCAGGTCAGCGGCGGTCTGAACGGCCCCAGTGGTCTCAGCTGGGGAGAGTGGACTCTCTCGCGGAAGAGTGTGGCGACGAACAGTGTTCCGAAGCTCGTTGAGCAGGTCCATCTGCTCGGCCGGGCCGACGAAGGGATTCCCGTAGACGCGGGCGGTGGTGACATGGAGAACCCGAGCGACGGCAGCCACCACCGGAGGGGTCGCAGGCCTGAGCCCAGTTTCGATCTTGGAAAGGTAAGAAAGCGTGATGCCGGCTTCCCGGGCAAGTTTGGCCTGACTCAGGCCGCGCGCTTTCCGGAGTACCGCGATGTTCTCACCAGCTGACGGCGCTGTGTTCCCCATGCGCTCAATCATCCCAGTTCGACGACTAGATGATGGCACATCAGGTTCCGCAAGGGTCGTTGTGCAAGTTTTGTGTTAACTGATCTTAGTCATCCGCCGTTGAATGATTGCAGTCAGTAAGCAAGCGATCACCTTCCAGCCCTCGGGCAACGCCTCGCCGGTACTCGCGTACCGATCGGGAGGCAGCCCGATGCAGTCTCCGTGCGCACAGGCCGGGGCTCCTTCCCGGCCGTACCGGAAGCCGTCGGCCGGGTTGAACGGGTAATCCGCACTGGGGCGTTCGAGCACATCGAACGCCCCAGCGCGGAGCCGAAGGCTAGGACAGATCCAGCAGGCGTCGTGGTCGTCGTCGTTGATGAACGGCTCGGCAGGCATGACCGCAAAGTAACCCCTTCCCCTGCGGCCTCGACGAAGGAGGACAGACCGATGGCCAGACGCACCACCCCTCGGGTGTACCGCGAAGTCGTGACGGGACCCACGAAGGTCGAGAAGGCCAGCCCCCCGGCGGGGTGGAACCCGCTGGACGACTACAGGGCGGCTCAGGTCCTCGACAGGGGCCGCTCCCCGGGCGACATGCTTCAGATCGCTGCCGTGAAGTCCACGTGCTCCTGCAAGGACTGCGTGGCGTACAGGAAGTCCGTGCGAGCCAGGCTCTGACGACGCACGTGTGACGCGTGGCTAGACACCCCCATCCAACTCCCCAACGGAGAAGTGCAACTGTGAAAGTCAGTGTGATCCAGGGCGACCCGGTCCGGCACCGCACGGACGGTTGGACGGGCACCGTCGCGGGGACCCCGAGCAGGCTGGCCAACCACGCCTGGGTGAACCGGGACAGCTCCGCCGACCCGTACCCGGAGATGGTCCTCCTACGCGACTTGGAGTCCGCGGATTGAGCACCCCGCCGACCGGTTGGCTCACGGGCGATGGGTACGTCGTGGACCGGCCCGACGGCTACCGCGAGGGGACCTGCTGGGTCTGCCGCCGGGAGACGCTGGTCTGCGCGGGCACCTCGCTCCAGGCCCCCGGTGACGCCCAAAGCACCTGCCACGCGATCTGTAGCGACTGCATCATCCGCGCCCGGACGCCCCACCGCCGTGCCGCGTTGCGGGCCGCGCTCGACAAGCACCCGGCGTAGGTCCCGTGTCGAGACGAGGAGAACCCCCGTCGATGATGGCCAGGACGACTGCCGGGACACAGCCAGGCAGTGCGCCCATGGGGACCCGACCCCCGTGACGGTCGCTGTCGCCTACACGGTCTCACTGCTCGCGGCAAGACGGTTTACGCGGATCTGCACCTCGGTCGGCGGCCTCGAAGCCGCTGATCCCTAAAGCTCCCAGCCCAGTTGGATGAGGAAGTCCTCTGGGCTGGGCTCCACCGGGAATCCCCGGTGGAACGTTGCACCACCTGGCAGGAAGGAACCGAGAGATGAACGTGTACGAGCCCATCGTCACCGCCGACGAGGACGAGATGACCGTCACCGTGATCGGCGACGCGGCGGCCCTCACCATGGGCGGCACCTCCGACGGCGGCGAGGGCAAGCGGCACGTGTACCAGTACGCCGGCTGATCCTCCTTCTGCGGTGCGGCCCTTCGGGGCCGCACCGCAGCCCGCTTTCCGCCATTGATTCGCCAAGGAGAGGGCCACCATGGCTTTCGGGGGCTTCAGCAGCTCCGCAACGAGCACGCCACACCCGTTGGGAGCGACACGGCTGCATCCGCAGTCGAGCGTATGGATGACCGGCATGACGCCGGCTCAGCTCTACCGCACGGAGGGTGGCCCGGCCCGCCGGCTGTTCGTCCTCGGGCCGAGCGGTGCGCGGCTGGCGGATCTGAAGGCGTTGGGCGCTGGGCCTCTGCCCGCCGATCTGGCGTGGCGCTGGCCGGGGGCCTACGCGGTGGTGAGCGAGGCCGGACACGAAACCGTGATCTTCACCGACCCGGCTGCCGCGCAGCCGGTCTATGTCTCCCGCTTCGGTTCGGGGTGGGCCTGGTCGTCGTCGGCGCGGCTGCTCGCGGGGCTCAACAGGGCTCCTGTCGATACGCGGCGGCTCGTGACAGCGGTGTTCGCGCCGCTGCTCCCCGCTCTCGTTGCGGGCCGGTCGTACTTCTCCGGGGTCGAGCAGTTGCCGCCGGGCGCGCGTATCCGGCTCGCTCCGGGCACAGCACCCCAGATCACGAACCTATGGCTGCCGCAGCCGGACATCGGACCCGAGCCAGCCGGGCGCTTCCGGGCCGAGCTTGAGAAAGCGGTGGGCCTAGGACTGGGCGACGGCCCGTTCAGCACTGACCTGTCGGGCGGACTCGACTCATCGTCCATCACCCTCCTGGCGGCTCGCCAAGCACCCGACAGCGTATGCGTCACCGCCGTCACGGTTCACCCTGAAGGGGACGAGTCGGGGGCTGACCTCCGATTCGCTCGGCTTGTGGCGAACTCGATGCCCGGCAGGATCAAGCATCACCTACTACCGACGCAACGCGAGCATCTGCCCTACACCGGGATCACCGACGTGCCCGCCGCTGATGAACCGGCCCCGTCCACAATGGCCTGGGCTGGGCTGCTTCGGCAATTGGAGTGGATGGCCGAGCGATTCGACACCACGCTTCATCTGACCGGTGATGGCGGGGACAGCGTCTGCTCGCAGCCGCCGGTCCACATCGCGGATCTGGTTCGACACCGACAGCTCCGGGCCGCCTTCCACCAGGCCGCGGGCTGGGCCCGGCTCCGGCATCTTCCGCTCTCGAACATCCTCCGGCAGGCAGTCGCGTCGGCTCGACTCTCCCGGACCGACGCGCTGTCCGTACTCGCCGCACAGGTCGTTCAAGGTCCGTCCTCGGCAGCCGGCGCCGTTCACTGGTTCCCGTCCGTGCAGCTCCCCGCCTGGGCAGGTGTCGAGACCCTGCCGCAACTGCGGGGTGAGATTGAGCGGGTGGCCGCCGCTCCGGACCCGCTTGTGGGACTCGATGCCGGGGTCCGCACGGTCATAGACGAGATTCGTGAGGTGGCCCGGACGGCGCAGGCGGATGCCGCGCTGGCGGAGGAAATCGGTATCCGACTTCGCAACCCGTTCCTGGACGCCAGCGTGGTCAACTCCCTGCTGCGCGTCCCGCTCGAAGCCCGCCCACCCGTGTACGCCTACAAGCCGCAACTGGTGCGGGCGATGAGTGATCTGCTGCCAGCCCCGCTCTCCGCCCGCAGTACCAAGGGCTCGTTCAACGCCGACTTCTACACCGGTCGGCGGGAGAACCTGGATGCCCTGCTCGGCCTGGCGGACGGGTTCCTCTCCGCCCTCGGTCTGGTCGAGCCCCGGGCCCTTCGCCGCGTGCTGAAGCAGGCCGCGATGGGCATGCCCGTGCCGATGGGGATTCTGGATCGGACACTCGCCGTCGAGGCGTGGCTTCTGGCGCTTGACCGCGAGTCGGAGCCGCAATGGATCGAGGAAGTGGGAGACCGTGACTGACTCGCCTTCGTTCGTGAGCATGCCCCGCCATGTCCGTGGTCTGGACTTCGGGCACGCCGTTGTTCTGGTGAACTACTACAACGGCCAGGTCAGCACGCTCCCCGCGTCGGCCGGCGCGGCTCTCCGTCACGCGGCGGAGTTCGGCAACGCCCGGCACCTCCCGGAGCCGCTGTTGAAGTCGCTGCTGGCGGCAGGCTTGCTGGGCGTGGCTGACCGGCCTCGGCCGTGGCGGAGCGTCCGCGAGGTGGAGGCGCCGAGGGCAAGCTGGGGCGGCGACGAGTTCCGGGCCGGGCTGACTCCTCCCGTACCCGTCCCGCGCACCCGGACACTGGCGGCGGCTGCCGCCCTCTCGGTGGTCCACGCTGTGAAGGCCGCAGGCCCGGAGCATGAGGCGATGGGCCGTGTTCTCAAGCTGGTTCACTCCGCCAGCACGACGGGGCGGAGAAGGCCTGCGACGCCCACCGAAGCCGAACAGGCCGTCCACGCGGTGCGTAGCGCGGGCTGGTACTCGCCCGGACGAACCAACTGCCTGGAGGAGTCGGCTGCCGCGATGCTGCTGCTCCAGCTGACGGGTAAGGCCGCAGTTTGGCGTCATGGCGTCGCGCCTGACCCGATACGGTTGCACGCCTGGATCGAGACCGTTGACGGCACGCCCGTCGCCGAGTCCACGTCAGTTGGGTTGTTCACAGCGATTCTCAGCATCCCCGGAGCACACCATGTCCGTTGAACAGACGATCTGGCTTTCCGATGGCATCTGCGGGCTCGGCCCCCTTCGGTCCGACCTGGCAGAGCAGTACTGGCGCTGGGAGGAGGCCCCGAGTTCCCTGATCGGGTTCGGCCGCCCAGTTCCCGAGTCGCTGCAAAGCCGGACCCAGGGACTTCAGCAGCAGCTCGCCGGCAGGAACATCAGGTTCACCGTCTACGACCTCACGGACGCCGAGAACCCGGTGCCCAGCGGCATGACCACGCTTCAACCCGACAACTACGTCCGCACCGCCGAATACATCCTCGTCATCGCGCCCGAGGCACGCGGCAAGGGCCTCGCCACCCGAGCCACCCGGCTGACGCTGGACTTCGGGTTCCACGTCGCCAACGTCCGGTCCATCTGGCTCAAGGTGCTCGCGCCCAACAAGGCCGCAGTCCAGGTCTACGCGAAGGCCGGCTTCAAGCACGTCGGCGCGATGCGCCAGGCCGGGTACTGGCGCGGCGCGGTGTGCGACGAGCTGATCATGGACGCGTTGGCCTCGGAGTTCTCGGGTCCCAGCGTCTTGGCATCCGCGGACTGACCGGCGAGCCCTGACCATCTCGCACCCCCGCCGCCCTCAACCCCCAACGGCGGGCCCGCCTCCGCCCTCCTCAGGAGTAGCTATGTGGGCCACCACTGAACAAGACCGGCAGGCCATGCTCAGGGCACTCGTGATCGCCGCGCTGCCGGCAATCGCCCTCCGGTACGACTCCGGCGTCGGCGTCAGAAGGCTCGCGACGGTTTACGGGTGCGATTCCAACTGGCTCCAGGCCCAGATGATCAAGGCCGGGTATCGCGTCCGCCCGCTTGACGAAGCAACCGGGCTGCGCCCCGCCCCCTGGCCGTGGATGCCTATCAGCATGCCGGGGCGGAAGACGATGCCCTGACTGAACCCCCGCTCAAACTGGGGCTTCCTAGCTCATGCGGCGAGCGCGTAACTGGCGAGCTACTTACGTTCCCGAAGGCGTAGAGGAAGACGCCGGACTCGACGAGTTCGCGGGCGCCGGCCACCGGGTCGCGGGTGTCCGGGTGCAGGCCCGCGCGGCGGAGCATCTCGGCGAAGTGCGGCGCGCCGGAGGGATCGTCCGTACTGATCCTGGACGGCGGTGGCCGGCGGTATCCCGGACTTCTGGGACGCCGCCGGTTCAGCATCGGTACGTCGCCAACCGTCGGGACGGCGAGCGCGGACCGCCGCCCGGGACCGTCCCGGGGCCGTCACGGAGCCGTCCGTCGGGCTCAACCCCTCGTCCGGACCGGCCCGCCGTTCGGTTCCGGGTTCACCGCAGTCCCCGGTGCCGGCGGTGGTGGCCCGCATGGTGGTGGTGGTGCCGGTTGCGCCGTCGCCACCGCCGTCGACCGGCTCCGGCCGCCGAGGCCCCGGACGCCGACGATCCGGTGGACCGGGACGAGTCGGCGAAGGCGTCGCCCGACTCCCGCCCGGAGTCTTTCGATCCTGCGGGCAGCACGTCGATCCGGCCCATCTGGCCGTGCGAGGAGTGCACCATGTGGTGGCAGTGGTAGACGTACTCGCCCGGATATTCGCCCCAGGTCATGGCGATCCGGACGCTCTCCCCCGGGTGGACCGTGATGGTGTCCTTCAGCCCGGCCTCGGCCGGGCCGACCGGCACCCCGTCACGGTCCAGCACGCGGAACTGCACCAGGTGGGTGTGGAAGGAGTGGGGGGCGTGGAAGACCCCGGCCGGCGGGCGGGTGAGGTGGTTGCGGATCGTCCAGATCTCGCTGCTGCCGACGGTGGTCCGCACGTCGGTCCGTTTCGGGTCGTACTTGCGCCCGTTGATCCTGGCGTCCGGGAAGGTCGTCAGCGCGAACTCCCGGTGCACCGTCGCCTTCGGGATCGGCGGCAGAGTGGCCAGGACGTCCGGAATCCGGCTCCGGTCCTCGGCCGTCCGGGTGATGTCGAAGCGCAGCACCTCGGTCCGCTCGCTCTCCAGCGCGGCCGTGTTCTCCAGCACCACCGATCCGCCGACCGGGTAGCGGGCGAAGTCGACCACGATCTCGGCGCGCTCCGCGCCGGTCAGGGTCAGCTCGTGCAGCGTCACCGGCGCGGCGAGCAGTCCGCCGTCGGAGGCGATCTGGGTGAACGGCTGGCCGTCGGCGAGGCGCAGCGACACATGCCGGTTGGGCGAGACGTTGAAGACCCGCAGCCGGTACTTGCGCGCGGCCACCTGGAAGTAAGGCCGCTCCTTGCCGTTGACCAGCATGTGCGGGCACGCGTACGGGTCGGTGTAGACCAGCCTGCCGTCGGTCTCGATCCGGGCGTCCCGGATCAGCAGCGGGATGTCGAACTCGCCGTTCGGCAGCGGCAGGCCGCTCTCGTGCGGGTCGCTGAGCAGGTAGGCGCCGGCCAGGCCGCGGTAGACGTTCTCGGCCTCCAGCTCGTGCGCGTGATCGTGGTACCAGAGCGAGGCGGCCACCTGCTCGTTGGGGTAGCGGTACTCGCGGGTCTCGCCGGGCTGGACGAGGTCCATCGGCAGGCCGTCGTAGCGTGAGTGCACCTGGCCGCCGTGCAGGTGCACGGAGGTGTGCACGCGCAGGTCGTTGGTCTGCTGGACCACCACCTCCCGCCCTCTGACCGCCCGGATGGTCGGACCGGGGAAGCAGCCGCCGAAGGTCCGGACGGTGGTCAGCAGCCCCTTGACGATCTCCGCCTGGGTATCGGCCATCCGTAGCCGGTACAGGTCCGAGGAGTCCGTCCGCGACACCGGGTTCAGCACGGGGGGCACCGGCATGGCGTGCTCGAAGGGGGTGATCCGGGCGGCCGACCGCTTGGCCTCCGACCTGGGCGGCGCGGCGTACGCGGCCGGAGCGGCTTGCGTGGCCGGCGCGGCCGACAACGCCAGGGACGAGACCCGGGCCCCGCCCGGTGCGCGGTCCCAGGGGAAGAGGACCGCCGGGCCGCCTATCGCGGCGGCTTTCAAGAGGTCTCGTCGGTTCAGCATTCCCGGTCTTTCCGTCCAGGGCCGGGCGGTCGGTACGCCGCCGGGCCAGTGGTCGCCGGTCGTGGCTTCCGGCGGCCCTGCTCGGTGGCCGCCGCGCGCACGCCGGCGCGGGCCGGGCGTGTCGGACCGTAGCGCCGACGCGACGTTCCGTCACTGCCCGTTGGCTCAGTATCGGCGAGCTTCGCGCGCTCCGCAGCGCGACCGCACCTGCCCGGGCCCTGACCCAGCGCCCGGCCCCCTGCCCCCTGCCCCCTGCCCCCTGCCCCCTGCCCCCTGAACGACGGACGCGGGGCCGGGCACCTGGTGCCCGGCCCGGCCGCCGATCAGGAATCGGGCGACGCCCAGGTGCCCAGGGACATCTCGGCGGTGATCCCCGGGCCGAACCCGGCCAGCAGCCCTTGGTGCCCGTCGAGGGCCGACTTCTCGTCGAACATCCGGGCCAGGGCGTCGAGTACGACCGCACTGGCGATGTTGCCGTACTGGGTGAGCGTGGCCCGGCTGAAGCGGAACGCCTCGGGCGGCACCTCCAGGAAGCGGCTGAGGTCGTCCAGGATCCGTGGGCCGCCGGCGTGGACGATGTAGAAGTCCAGCGTGCCCACGTCCCACTGGTGCTGCTCCGCCACCGCGCGCAGGGCCGGGCTGAGCGGCTCCATCGTCCCCGGCACCCTCTTGTCCAGCTGGAAGTGGAATCCGGTGGGGCGGACCGCGTAGGAGATCCACTCCTCGGTGTCCGGGATGAGGTACGAGCCGTTGCGTTCCAACCGCATTCCGGTCCCGCCCTCGCCCCGGACCACGGCGGCGGCGATCCCGTCGCCGAACAGGCCGTTGGACAGCAGCGAGCCCACGCCCAGGTCCGTGGGCTGGTAGCACAGCGAACAGAACTCGCAGGCCACGATCAGCACGTTGGCGCCCGGGTAGGCCGAACAGAAGTCATGGGCCCGGTTCACCGCCGCGCCGCCGCCCGCACACCCCAGTTGGGCGATCGGCAGCTGCCGGGTCTCCGGTCGGAAGCCCAGCCTGTTGATCAGCCACGCCGTGAGCGACGGCATCATGAAACCGGTGCACGACACATAGACGATCAAGTCGATCTGGGACGCCTCCACTTGGGCCTGTTCGAGGGCCCTGATCACCACCGCCGGGACGCGGGCCTTCGACTCCGCCGCGA
Organism: Kitasatospora sp. NPDC059812; assembly: GCF_042732075.1. Taxonomy (NCBI): domain Bacteria; kingdom Bacillati; phylum Actinomycetota; class Actinomycetes; order Kitasatosporales; family Streptomycetaceae; genus Kitasatospora; species Kitasatospora sp. NPDC059812. Next base: position 576 of record NZ_JBHWIO010000017.1, on the reverse strand, counting down.
AGACGGCACTGCGCTCGTCCCACCCCGGGTGCTTCAGCACCACCTCGATGGGTTGGATCAGGTGCCGCTTGCGCACTCCGGTGTTCTTGATGAGACGCAGCGCCAGTTCGAGCTGTGGATGGTCGGGGTGGAGCCTGCGCGCCAGCTCGATGGTCTCCTCGTTGGTGATGACGTGCTCGGGTACGTCTATCGCCGGTTTGCACAGAACTGCCACGGCACTTCCTCCAGACGAGCGGTGTTCCCGGTGCGACCCTGGCGGGGCGGGATTTCACCACTCGACGGCAGCCGCTGCGAGCCGGACGCGCGGAGGGCGCGGGCGGCGGGACGCACCGGGCGGGATCCAACTCAGCGGCCGACGAGCCGACCGAGCGAGGATCGGTTGATCGCGGTGCGGACGGTCGTGCTGGCCGCAAGTTGGTTCAGGCCACCTAGCCCAATTTACGGAAGGCGGGCCCGTCCCGCATGTCGGGGCCCCCCCCCCCCGGGGGGGGGGGGGGGGGGCGGCGGGGGGGGGGGCGCCCGGGGGGGGGGGGGGGCCGCCGCGCGCGGGGGGCCCCCCCCCCCCGGTCCCGCCCC
>NZ_JBHWIO010000016.1:107690-114314 GCF_042732075.1 Kitasatospora sp. NPDC059812 | reverse complement strand
CGGGGGGGCCCCCGCGCCCCGCGGGGGGCCGCCCCCCCGGGGCCGCCCCCCCCCCCCCCCGGGGGGGGGGGGGGGGCCCCCGCCCCCGGGGCCCCCCCCCCTCCGGCGTGTGGCGGACGCTATCCGCCGTGCGGTGGACGCTATTCGGCGAAGGCCGCGAGGTGCTGGGTGAACCCGCCCTGGACGGGCGGCAGCGGGCGCGGCTCGACGTCCACCGGCGGCTGCGGCCCCTCCATCGGCAGCAGCCGCAGCTCGGGCTGCTCGGAGCCGGGGGCGGACAGCAGCCGCACCCGCGTCCCGACCGGGACGGTGCTGCGCAGCCCGTCGACGATGCACCAGACGTCGAAGCCCTCGGCCATCCGGATCAGGGACTTCTGGCGGACCAGCGGCGTCCGGGCCTGCTCGACCTCGCAGCGTCGGACGACACCGGTGCCCTCGCTGGGCTCCAGCCGCAGCTCGGTGGAGCCGCAGGTGGGGCAGAGCAGCCGCTGGAAGGTCGGGTTGCAGCACCACGAGCAGCGCTGGAAGTACAGCGTGGTGCTCCGGGTGTCGGCATCGATGGCTGAGTGGACCACGCTGTCATCTCCCTGCGCTCGGACCGGCTTGTTCGGCAGAAGTTCGGCAGAAAAAAGGATAGGGAACTCAGTGCCGCCATGTGAAGGCACTGAGTTCCCTTTTTGCCGCGTGGGTGCATAATGAAGGGTACTGAGTACCGTCGTGAAACAGGAGTGGCGATCATGAGCCAGGAGTTCGATCTCTTCCGTATCTCCGAGGAGCACGAGATGCTCCGTGAGGCGGTGCGTTCGCTGGCCGAGGCGAAGATCGCTCCGTTCGCGGCGGAGGTGGACGAGCAGGGGCGGTTCCCGCAGGAGGCGTTGGACGCGTTGCGGGGCAGTGATCTGCATGCGGTGCACGTGCCGGAGGAGTTCGGTGGTGCGGGGGCGGATGCGCTGGCGACGGTGATCGTGATCGAGGAGGTGGCGCGGGTGTGTGCGTCGTCCTCGTTGATTCCGGCGGTGAACAAGCTGGGGTCGTTGCCGGTGCAGTTGTCGGGTTCGCCGGAGTTGAAGGCGAAGTACCTGGGGGCGTTGGCGCGGGGTGAGGGGATGTTCTCGTACTGCCTGTCGGAGCCGGAGGCGGGTTCGGACGCGGCGGGGATGCGGACCCGGGCGGTGCGGGACGGGGACTTCTGGGTGCTGAACGGGGTGAAGCGCTGGATCACGAACGCGGGTGTCTCCGAGTTCTACACGGTGATGGCGGTGACGGATCCGGAGCTGCGGTCGAAGGGGATTTCGGCGTTCGTGGTGGAGAAGGGCGACGAGGGGGTGTCGTTCGGTGCGCCGGAGAGGAAGTTGGGGATCAAGGGTTCGCCGACGCGTGAGGTGTACTTCGACAATGTGCGGATTCCTGCGGATCGGATGATCGGTGCGGAGGGGACGGGTTTCGCGACGGCGATGCGGACGTTGGACCACACGCGGGTGACGATCGCGGCGCAGGCGGTGGGGATCGCGCAGGGGGCGTTGGACTACGCGAAGGGGTATGTGAAGGAGCGGCGGCAGTTCGGGAAGGCGATCGCGGAGTTCCAGGGTGTGCAGTTCATGCTGGCGGACATGGCGATGAAGCTGGAGGCGGCGCGGCAGTTGACGTATGCGGCGGCGGCGAAGTCGCAGCGTGGGGACGGGGATCTGACGTTCTTCGGGGCGGCGGCGAAGTGCTACGCGTCGGATGCGGCGATGGAGATCACGACGGACGCGGTGCAGTTGCTGGGCGGGTACGGGTACACGCGGGACTACCCGGTGGAGCGGATGATGCGGGACGCGAAGATCACCCAGATCTACGAGGGGACCAACCAGGTCCAGCGCATCGTCATGGCCCGCAACCTGCCGTAACAGCCTCTCCGAGGTGCACCGACGGCCGGGCCGAGCACCCGGTCCGGCCGTTCGGGGCCGATGCTATGTTCCGGGAATGAGCGAGAAGGAAGAGCAGGACCTGCCCATGAACGACGGGCCCGCCAAGCCGGCGATGCGCGAGGCGCTCGTCGCCGCGGCCTTCGAGCTCTTCCTGGAACGCGGCTTCGAGCAGACCACCATCGACGACATCGTCTCGCTCGCCGGGGTCGGCCGGCGCTCCTTCTTCCGCTACTTCCCGGCCAAGGAGGACGTGGTCTTCCCGGACCACGAGCGCAGCCTCGCCGAGATGACGGAGTTCCTGGAGTCCGGCACCGGCGAGGAGGACCCGGTCAAGCACGCCTGCGACGCGGCCCGGCTCGTCCTGCGGATGTACGCCGAACAGCCCTCCTTCTCCGTCCAGCGCTACCGCCTCACCCGCAAGGTCCCCGGCCTGCGGGCGTACGAGCTCTCCGTGGTCTGGCGCTACGAGCACACGCTCGCGGCCTACCTGCGCGGCCGGTTCGCCGACCGCCCGGACGGCCCGCTGCGCGCCGACGTGACCGCCGCCGCCGTTGTCGCCGCGCACAACCACGCCTTGCGCACCTGGCTGCGCTCGGGCGGCGAGAGCGACTGGGTGGTCGAGGTCGACGCGGCGATGGCCTTCGTCACCGGCACCTGGAACGACCGCCCGGGCGGGGAGTCCGGGGGGTCCGGGGAGCCCGCGGAGTCCGGGGCGGACGATGTGGTGGTGCTGGTCGCCAGCCGCCGGGCGCCGCTGTGGCGGATGGTCCAGGGCATCGAGAGCGCGCTCGGCGACGCCCGCCGGCTCTGACCGCCCGCTGTTGGCCCCGGCCGCCGTCGACGCCCACCCGCTCCGGTCGCCAGCCGCCCCGGAGGGCGCTCTCACCCGAACGGCGCAACTCCGCTCGTCCGGCGCCCGGCTGACGGGCCGCACGCCGTGCGGGCCGCCCGGCCCCGGGCGAGACTCGGTCGCAGGACGGGGGCCGCGCGCCCCGGGAGCGCGAAGGAGCGGCGATGCCGGGGACGCCCCAGCAGCAGAACGGTGGCCCCACCCTGCGCCAGGTGCTGCTCGGCAAGGGCTACCTCGGCCTGCTGCTGGTCGCCACCCTGATCGGCGTCCCGGTCTCGCTGGTCGCCTTCGGCTTCGTCGGCCTGGAGCACCAACTCCAGCACTGGGTCTGGGAGAGCCTGCCGGTCGCCGCCGGCTTCGACCGCGCCCCCTGGTGGTGGCCGCTGCCCGCGCTGCTGCTGGCCGGCCTGCTGCTCGCCCCCGTGGTCACCCGGCTGCCCGGGCGCGGCGGCCACGTTCCGGTGGACGGGCTGGGCGGCCCGCCCACCCCGCCGGGCGCCGTCCCCGGTGTGGTGCTGGCCGCGCTCGCCTGCCTGCCGCTCGGCGCGGTGCTCGGCCCGGAGGCGCCGCTGATGGCGATCGGCGGCGGCCTCGCGCTGCTCGCCGTCCGGTCCGCCAGGCGGGCCCAACACCCGGAACTGGTACCGGTGTTGGGCACAGCCGGGGCGGCGGCGGCGATCTCCACCATCTTCGGCAGCCCGCTGGTGGCGGGCGTGATGATGATCGAGGCGGCCGGGCTGGGCGGCCCGCGGCTGATCGCTCTGATCCTGCCCTGCCTGCTGGCCAGCGGGGTCGGTGCGCTGGTCTTCACCGGCTTCGGCCACTGGACCGGGCTGTCGATCGGCGCGCTCTCGCTGCCGCGGGTGCCCGAGAGCGGCGTCCCGGACCTGGGCGACTTCCTCTGGGGCGTCCCGCTGGCGGTGGTGATCGCCGTGGTCTGCGTGGCCGGGCAGGCCCTCGGCCGGCGGGTCAAGGCCTTCACCACGGGCGATCCGGCGGGCCCCCGGCCGGTGCCGACCGCTCGTCGGACCGCCGTCCGGACGGTGCTGTGCGCGATCGCCGTCGGGGCCTGCCTCGCGGCGTACGCGCTGCTCACCGGTCGCTCACCGGAGGAGGCCGCGCTCTCCGGGCAGGCCACCCTGGGCGCGCTGGCGGCCGACCCGGCGGCCTGGTCGATCGGTGCGCTGCTCGCCCTGGTGCTGTGCAAGACGGTCGGCTGGGGGATCGCCCTGGGCAGCCTGCGCGGCGGCCCGATCTTCCCGGCGATCCTGATCGGTGCCGCGCTCGGGGCGGCCTGCGCGCCGCTGCCCGGCTTCGGCACCGCGCCCGCGCTGGCCGTCGGACTGGCCGCCTCCGGCGCGGCCGTCACCCGGCTTCCGGTCACCAGCATGGTGCTGGCGACGGCGCTGCTGGGTGGCCAGGCCGCCGATGCGATGCCGCTGCTGATCGTCGCCGCGGTGACGGCCTTCGTCACCGGCGAGCTGCTCCGGGGGCGGTCGAGACGCGTCCACGTCCTGCCCGGCCGGGGCAGGCCGGCACCGGCCGACTGACCGGCCCGCCCTCGCCCCGCCCTCGTCCAGTCCTCGTCCGGTCCTCATCCAGCCCTCGTCCAGTCCCCGGACGCCGGCGCCCCGACGTCAACGTTCTGCGGCGCGAAAGCCCGTTCGGGGGACGGCAGATGAACAACTGCGGATTCCACAGCCCCCGGTCGGCGGTGTGCGCGATAACGGAGGGACCCCGGCCGACCGGCCGGCGAGGCACCAGGACCAGCAGCCAGGGAACCGAGGAACCACACCCATGCCGATCAGCTACTACGGCGTGCTCGCCGCCACCGCCGTCGACCGGCGCCGCGAGGGCGCCACCGACACCCCGCACTACCAGATCCACCTGCGCGACGCCGGGGGCACCGACTACCGCGCGGCGGTCAACGTCCTCTCCCAGCAGGCCCCCGCGGACCTGCGCTACCTCGCGGTCGAGGACTTCCGGCACCCCGTCACCGGTCTCCTCCCGCCGGCCGGCAGCGGCTGGAACCCGCTGCCGTCCCGGCCGGGCACGGCGAGCCTGGACTTCGTCCGCGGGCACCTGTTCGACCCTGCGGCGATGCGCGTCCTGCCGCCCGACCTCCCGGGCCCGGACAACGACCTCGCCGACATGCTCGACCAGCACGTCCAGCGGGCGATCGCCGACCCGGCGGCCGCGGTGTACGTCTTCGGGCAGCGCTTCGGGCCCGAACCCGGCGTCCCGGACAAGGTGTTCGGCTTCCTGCCCGGCAACGGCGTGCACGACGTGCACATGAACCAGGGCAACAGCGGGCGGTTCCGGACGGACGACGGCGTCTACCAGGACGGCGCGCTGCTCATCCACCTGCCGGCGGAGAGCCGGTGGGCGGCGGTGTTCCTGGCCTTCCAGTCGCAGTCCTGGCACACCGACGACCGCACCGGGCACGCCCTGCCCGCGTCCGTCCCGCACCCCACGCGCCCCCGGACCGGCTCCCGCCAGGCGACCGGCCCCCAGCAGTAGCGTCCGCCGGGCCCGTCGGCGTTCTCAGCCCGCGCTGCGGGACCGGCGGGACTGGGCGAGCAGCCAGGCGTAGACCTCGGGGTCGTCGTACGTCCGCGTCCAGGAGTCGTGGCCGACCCCCGGGTAGCGGGTGAACCGCACCGGACCGCCCGCCTCCCGCAGCGCCTCGACCACCCGCTCGGTGTGGGCGACCGGGACGACGTCGTCCTCCCCGCCGTGGAAGGCCCACACCGGGAGGGCGGCGAGGCGCGGCGCCGCCTCCCTCAGCCCGGACCCGCAGATCGGCACGGCGGCGGCGAACCGGCGCGGGTACCGGGCGGCGAGCGCCCACGTGCCGGTGCCGCCCATGCTCAGCCCGGTCACGTACCGCCGGTCCGGGTCGATCCGGTACGTCCGCGCCACGTCCTCGACCAGGGCCGCCAGCGCGCTCACCTCCGCGACCCACGAGCTGTGCGCCGGGCACTGCGGGGCCACCACCACGAACGGCAGCTTCGCCCCGGCGGCGATCTGCCGCACCGGCCCGTGCACGGCGAGCGCCGCCAGATCCTCGCCGCGCTCCATGGCGCCGTGCAGGAACAGCAGCAGCGGCCACGGCCCGGGGCCCTCGTCGTACCCGTCCGGCAACGACAGGGCGTACCCCAGGTCGTTGCCGTCCTCGTCGACGGCGAACCGGTGGTGCTGAACAGGTGCGGACATCGGTCTCCTCCAAAGGCGCCAGGGGTTCCACGGGGCGGACCCGCCGCCACCACCCTTACCGAGCAGCCTCTCCGATCGATGACGCCGCCGTCACGGTTCACATCGCAAAGATGCCGGACGGGGCCCGAGCGAGGGCGGCGCGGCGATGCCGAACTCCCGGCGGAGCGCGGAGACGGCGGCGAGGTAGCCGCTCATGCCGTGGACGCCCGGACCGGGTGGGGTGGACGCGGAGCACAGGTAGACGCCGGGCAGCGGGGTCGCGTACGGGTTCCACCGGAGGGTCGGGCGCATGAGCAGCTGGCCGAGGGTCAGGGCCCCGGCGCCGATGTCCCCGCCGACGTAGTTGGGGTTGTACGCCTCGTACTGGACGCCGTTGGTGCTCCTGGCGGCGAGGACCGTCTCGCTGAACCCGGGCGCGTACTTCTCGATCTGTGCCGTGACGGAGCCGGTGGGGTCCGCCGCGTACCCGTTGGGCACGTGCGCGTAGGCCCAGACGGGCCTCTTCCCGGCGTGGACCCGGTCGGGATCGGCGACGCCGGGATCCACCAGCAGCACGAAGGGGTCGCCCGCGTCGACACCGCACGGTGGTCGGGGTGGATCCGCTGGAGGCCCTCGCGGCCAAGATCGAGCGGAACGAGCTCCGCTAAC
>NZ_JBHWIO010000016.1:54950-107680 GCF_042732075.1 Kitasatospora sp. NPDC059812 | reverse complement strand
GCCCCGGCGGTGGCCGCCCGCGCGGGTCGCCGGCCCGCGCGACCACACACCCCCCCGCGGGGCGCCCCCCCCGCCCCCCCCCGCCCCCCCCCCCGGACTCCCGGCGGTAGATCTGCGCCTGCGACCCTCCGAGGTGCACGGTGGCGGCCCTGGCCACGTCGGTGTTGCGCCACGGGATCGCCTCGGACACCAAGAAGTCGACCTTGGCCGCCGCGGGCCCGTACCGGAACCTGCCGAGTCGTCGCCGGTAGGCGGCGGGCAATCGGTCGCCCGCCACGGCCGAGAACTCCTTCGGCCCGGTGTCGAACATGACGACGCGCGAACCGCGCACCTGCGCCAGCTCGGTGATGCGCGCACCGGTGTGGATCAGCCCGCCGTGGCGCCGGATGTCCTCGGCCAGGCCGGCCGCGATCTCCGAGCTCCCGCCGCGCGGCACCGGCCACCCCGAACTGTGCGCCAGGTGGCCGAGGAAGACCGACACGGCCCCGCCGACGATGCTGGGGAGCCTGCCGACGGCGTGCGCGGCCACCCCGGCGAGGAGGGCGGCCGCCTCGTCGGTCGCGAACCGGCGCGTGGCGAGCGCCGTCCCGTGGACCAGGGACCGCCACGCGAGCATCGCCGGAGTCCGCAGGGACGCGGGGACGGAGCGGAAGTCGGAGAGGAAGAGCTCCCCGATCTCGGTGCTGCGGCCGATGAGCGGTGCCATCAGCCGCCGCCAGCCGGCGCCGTCACGGCCCAGTGCGTCGCAGGTCCGGTCGAGGTCGTGGTACGCCACGGCGGCTCGCCCGTCAGCCAGCGGATGGGCGTAGGACGCTTCCGCCTGGAGCAGGTCGACGCCGCGGGCCGACAGGTCGAACCGGCGGAAGAACGGCGAGACGGCGGCCATCGGATGGACGGCGGAGCAGATGTCGTGCCGTACGTCGCTGTCGAACAGCGCGTGCGTGCGCAGGCCGCCGCCGATCTCGTCCTGGCTCTCGTAGACGTCCACGTGCAGCCCGGCGCGGGCGAAGGTGACGGCCGCCGCCAGGCCGTTCGGCCCGCTGCCCACGACCGCGACGTCGCTGTTCCATTTCATGCTCGGCCCGCCTCGTTCGTGGTCGGTCCGCCGCGCGGGATTCCACGGGCGGGGCGGCCGCTCACCGGGAGCTGGTGCTACCGGCGGCCCTCCGCATCGAACATTCCTTCCAGCTCCTTCAGGACCGACGGCAGGTAGAAGCCGGTCTCGCCCTCCCATTTTCGCTTCCCGACGCTGTAGGCCGCGACGGTTTGGCTGACCGAGACGTTCGGGCGCTGCAGCAGGAGCTCCATGTTGCGTTCGACGACGGCATTTCCGGCCGGAAAGGCGGTGGCGAGCACGATCGGCTTGTCGGTGATCTGCAACGCCATGGTGGCGGGGGTGTTGCAGTTTCCCGCGGCGAGCCGCATGGCGAAATCGAGCGTCGCGGGAAAGACGGCGAAGGCGTCGACGCGTTCGCCGATCTCCACGTGCGCGGATTCCGGGAGGGAGGGGTCGGCGTAGTCGTCGGTCCACACGTCGCCGCCCACCAGTCGGCGCAGCGCGTCGAGCGTCACGAAACGCTGTGCGGACCTGGTCACCAGGAGGTCGCTCGTGATCCGGGGAAACGACTGGCGCAGCCAGTGCAGCCAGTACGGCGTGAGCGCGGCGTTGATGGATCCGGTCACGATGAACAGGATCCGCTTCTCGCCCAGATCGGGGATCTCCTGATTGCCGGCGCTTCCGGCGCTTCCGGCGTTTCCGGTGTTTCCAGCGCTTCCGCCGGTTCCGGTGCTTTCGGTGTTTTCGGGCATCTCGGTATTCCCCCGGTTCACAGGGCGAGTTCCGGCGAGATCATGATGGGCTTGATCCCGTCGGCACCCTCGGTCGGGACGGACGCCACGATCATGAACTGGTAGTCGCCCGACTCGCTGCTCTTCCTGCACGCGTCCCGCACGGCCCCGGCCATCAGGTTGTACCCGTCGCTGTTCAGCATCCACTCGAACATGGCCCCGTTCGAGGCGAGCGTGCGTACCTGCGACGCCATGTCGAACAGCGCCTTGGGAACCCGGCTCCCCGGGTTCCACAGCACGGCGAGCGGCTTCGCCTCGTTCCGCATGGCCAGGTCGGCCCACGTGGTCCAGCCGTCCGCGGGCGTCGCGCGCGTGCGGTAGAAGACGTACAGGTCCTCGATGCCGGGGTTCGGGGCGAAGAAGCGCCATTGCGGCAGGTCGGGGAAGAACGGCAGGCGCATCTTGATCGGCAGCTTGTCGTCGGGCAGGTTCTCGAAGACCGTCAGCACGACGTGCGTCACCAGGGCGGCCTTGACCAGGGACGCGACGGCCCTGCGCCACGCGCTCATGAGTTCTCCAGGATGATCGCCGCCGTCTGCTGCGCCAGGGCGGGCTTGGCGATGATGGACCGGTGGCTGCTCGCCGGCACGACGTGGAAGTCCGCGGCGACCCGCTCGCTGAGCTTGCGCTGCTGCTCGGTGTTGTTGGCGGCCGAGATGACGACGCGCCGCAGCGGCCCGGCGGCCACGAAGTCCTGCCCGGCGAGGGGCTCGTGCAGGTACTCCTGGCGAGCCGCCAGCAGCACCTGGGGGCTGGAGATCGAGGCCAGGTACGCCCGTTGGATGTCCGGGCGGTATTCGAGTTCCCGCTCGGTGGGGCTCGTCAGCCAGCGGGTGGTGCCCAGGGCCGAGCCGAGCAGCCGTCGCGCGGTGTCCTGGTTGTAGCGCGCCACCCGCCTCTTCGACCCGCGGTCCTCACCGAGGAGGACGGCGTCCGTCCCGTCGACGATGTGCAGGACGGTGGCGCGCTCGCGCACGTACGCGGACTCCGCCGCGACGTTCATGGCGGTGAGGGCGCCGATCGAGTGGCCGCACAGGACGACGTCGCCCTGCGGCGCGAGCTGTTGCAGGAGGAACTCGACCAACTGGGCCGGCCGCAGCCTGCTCTTCGAGCGCCAGTACCCGCTGCGGTGGTAGCGCAGCACCCGGAAGCGCCGGCTGAGCAGCCCGGCCACCCAGTCCCAGGATTCCAGCGGCGCGCCCAGGCCGCTTTCGAGGACCGCGACGGGGGCGGTGGGGCCGAGCTCCCCGCCATCGAGCGCGTACTCGATCGCGAGGCCGTCCGGGCCCTGGATCAGGGAGGTCCCCTTGAGTCCGCCGCGCCGGGTGTACTCCTCCTCCAGGCGGATGTACGAGAGGTAGGCGCTGACCACGGCGGCGGCCCCGAAGGTGGCGACCACCTGGCGTTCGAACCTCATCCCCGGCCCCCGTTCCTGGGGAGGCGGTCCACGGCGTAGAGGACCGCCGCGTGGGCCGAGCTGAATCCCCAGAAGAACCGCGGCAGGCCCATCGTCACGGCGATGCCCAGGTGGAAGAGCTTGACGCCGGCCAGGGCCCTGCGGGCGTCCGCCGGTGCCAGCAGGTAGACGATCGGGAACCCCGTCTCCCAGACGATGGTGAACCACGTCATCGAACTGCACAGCAGCGGGCTCTTCTTCAGCCACTTGGCGACCGCGCTGTCCCCGTACTGCTGGGTCTGCAGGACCTGTTCCAGCGCCTCGCCCGACCGCCAGGTACTGGAGATCGCCTTCGCCGCGCCGGCGGTCACGTAGGCGATGAAGGTCTGGGCGTTGACCGCGCGCAGGAAGAGGTCGTCGGACTTCTCGGCCTCGGGGACCAAGGCGGTGAGCACGCGGTAGCCGCAGATCAGGGCGGCCATGTGGTCCGCCCCGTCCCTGCCGAACGAGGTGCGGTACTTGCTCAGGCCGCTGGAGGCCAGCATCAGGCCGGCTCCGGTGATCTGCTGCGCCCGGCTCCTGCGGCCGGTCAGGGTCAGCGCTCCGCCGACGACGCCCATGGCCTTGATGGCGACGGCGCCGCCGCGGCTGTCGATCGCCTTGCGGAGAGCCTGCGGGACGACGCTGCGATCGCGTGTCGAACTCAGGCCCTGCAAAAGGCCGTTGGGTCCGTAGGCGGCTGTCCGGGTCAAGGCTTCGAGGCCGCTGATGATCTCGCCCACCGCGGCCGGGGCCAGCGTCCAGTAATGCGCGTCCTCGCGCGATATGGGGTGGGAAGGCTCGTTGACGATCTTAGTGAATGGCATTCACGCGTCCTCGTGCTCCGGTCGAGCGGGGCCGGAAAGGGGAACCGCTCGTACCCCTTTCCGGCCCGTCTGCTCACATGGGTGGTGTCACCGGTGGGTCAGTTGGTTCAGCAGCCGAGGCAGATCGTGCTGCCCGTCACGACGACCTCGCACACGGCGATGATGGTGGGGGTGGTCATCGCGGGAGCGTTGTGTGCGTTCACGAAACCCTCCTGCGCCTCCGCGAACGAAGCGTTGACGGCATCGGTCACGAACTCGACACGCGATTCGGTGGCGTTCACTCTTTCTCCTTTTGATGGTGGAGACAGCGGCCAACCCACAGAGGACCGACGTCCGCTGCCGGCCGCTGCCGTTCGACCATATGTCGTTTCGGTAACCACGGGAAGACCCTTGATGTGTTCATGGTGTGCACAATGCGAATCGGCGGCGGATAATTTCGAAGAAATTGACCAATTCCATTGTAGGTGGACATTCCTCGAATTCTGTGCAATGCCCCTTTTGTTGCGGAGTCCCCGGGTGTTCCTGTATTCGATCATTGATATCGCAGGTCAGGCCTTGATCGAGAATCCGGGCGGGTGGCGGATTCCGCCGAACAGTCCGTATGGCCTCGAATCACCCCATTTGACTTGACGGCCTCGGGTTCGGGTTCCGGTTCGGCCGGAGGGCGCATGTCGGGCCGCCCGGAGGGTGTATTTGGGTCGGCTTTGCAGGATTGGGACGCCTTGCTATGATCGGCCCAATGTTCAGAAAAGTGTGAAAATGAACGTTTCGATCATCCGAGAGAAGACGGCTCGTCGATTGAAAAACAAAACCGGCAAGGCGGCGGGCGCACCGCTGCTGCAACTCGTCGACGTCACACACGCGTACGGTGACAGCACCGTGCTCGACCGGGTCTCCCTCCGCATCCACCGTGGTGAGTGCGTTTCCCTGGTCGGGGAGAACGGATCCGGCAAGAGCACCCTGCTCCGCGTGGCGGCCGGACGGGAGAGACCGTCCGGAGGATCGGTCGTCTTCGACGGGGAAGAGATCCACGAGGATTCCCTGGACGTGCGCAAGCGGGTCGCGTCGGTGATGGATCCCGGTGCGTTCTACCCGGACCTCACCGTGCGGGAGCACCTGCGGCTCGTGGCGCTGTCGCACGGCATGGGCGCCGGAGCCGATGCCGCGGTCGACGGGGCGCTGGAGTCGCACCGCCTCACGGCGCAGTCCGAACAGTTCCCCTCGGCCCTGTCCTCCGGACAGACCCAGGCGCTGCTCCTCGCCGCCGCCTTCATCCGGCCGCACGACCTCCTCATCCTCGACGAGCCCGAACAGCGGCTCGACTCCCACGCCCGGACCGCCCTCGCCCGCCTGATCGCGGAGCACCGCGACCGCGGAGCGGCCGTCCTCATGGCCACCCACCACCGGGCCCTGAACGAGGTCGCGGACCAGATCGTCGAAGTCGGCTCGCGTTCGGGGCACTCGGGCCCGTCCGGGGCGGTGCAGGGGGAAGGATGAACGGTTTGAGCGACAGCGTGGCACCCGCGACCGGGACGAGGGCGCGGGTGCCCGACAGGTCGGGGGACTGCACCGCGGACACCCTGCTGTTCCTGCGCGAAGCCCGGAGCGGCACGCGCCAGGAGAAGCGCAGGAGCGCGTGGTTCATCGCCTACACGGTCCTCCTGGTGGGCGGCTGCTGGGGCGTCCCCGCCCTGCTCCAGTGGACGAGTTCGACCCGGGCGGCCGACCGGCCGCCCGTGCAGATCGGGGAACAGGCGTCCGCGACGCTCCTGGCGCTGATCCCGGCGGTGCTGATCCTCGCCCTGCTGCTCACCGGCCGGGGAGCGATGTGGCGCGGCCCGGTCCTGCTGGACCGGGCCACCACCGGCTTCCTGCTGCCCTCGGCCGTCGACCGGCGAGCCCTGCTCGCGCCGGGGCTGCGGTCCTCGGTGGCGCTGGCCTCCGTGGTGAGCGGCGTCGCCGGCGCGGTCGCGGGCTTCCTGCTGCAGGGCCTGGCCCCGCAGTCGTGGATCCTGCTGACCCTCGCGGGCTCCTGGACGGGCGTCTCGGTGGCGCTCACCACGAGCGCGGTCGGCGTCCTGGTCGAGCGGCACGACCAGTGGATGTCCCGGTACGGCCGCAGGGTCTTCGCCGCGGGGTGGCTCCTCGCCGCGGTCGCCGCCGCCGGCGTGTGGACGGCATGGACGCAGGGGCGGACGGGCTGGCTGCAAGGCCTCCTGCTCTGGTCGGGCCCGTGGGGGTGGGCGTCCCAACCGCTCCTGTGGGCGCTCGGCCTCGTGGGTACGGCGGGCGCCGTCGGCACGGTGCTGTCCGTCGGCACCCCGGTGCTCGCCCTCGCCCTCGCCTGGCGGGAACTGCCCGCGATCCCGCAAGCCGCCCTCAGACTGCGCGCGACGGTCGCCGCCCAGATCAGCACGTCCGTCCTCATGCTCGACCTCCGCCAGGCCCGCTCCGGAGTGCCGCGGCTCAAGGAGCGGAACAGCACCCCCCGGCTCCGCCTCCCCATGCCGCGGCACCGGCTGCTGCTGGTCCCGTGGCGCGACCTCACCTGCCTGCTGCGCAACCCCCGCCGCCTGGGGTGGGCCGTCGCCTGGAGCGGAATCGCCGTCGGACTGACCGCGGCGGCCCCCTCCTTCACCTCGACCGCACAGCAGATCGTCGTCGTGCTGTCCCTGGTCGCCGAATACCTGGCGGCCGCCCAACTCACCGAGCCGGCCCGGCTGGAGAGCGACGACCCGCGGCGCTCCACCAACCTGCCCTGGACGTTCAAGTCGCTCGCCCTCCAGCACTCGGCGGTGCCCGGCGGTCTCCTCCTCGCGCTCACCGGAGCCGGCGCACTGGCGTGCGCGCTCGCCGGCCGGGACACCGCAGGACTCCTCCCGCTCCTCGCCTCCGTACCCGCACTCACCGCAGCCGCGCTGGTCAGCTCCTACCGGGGCGTCGTGCCCATGCACCTGACGATCGGCGTCAACACCCCCATGGGCAACACCGGCCCCGGCCAGGTGGCGCTCTGGTACCTGCGCGGCCCGCTGGCGGTCGGCACCCTCCTGTTCCCGCTCGCCCGCTCCGCAGCCCAGGGCCACCCGTACGCCGCGGCACAACTCGCCTGGACCCTGGCCGTCACCGCAGCCGCCCTCTGGTGGGTCCGGCGCACCGCCCACCGCCTCCACACCCGATAGCCCCGGCCCCACACCAGGGGCCGGCCGCCGTTGCGGACGCATCGTCGGGCGGCCCCTCCGGAGGCGGGCGCCCGTGACGCCTCATACCTGAGAGCCAGGCCGAGAACGGCTCCGCGGCGGGAGGCCGGCCGGCGGGTCCGCTCCGTAGCGTGGTGACCGAATGCACCCCGGCCGAGGAAGGCACCGTGAGCGTCCGAATTGCTGAGAGCCCCTAGGAGGTGGTCGGTGCGCGGAGCGCTGCACACCGTGAGGAAGGATCTGTTCACCCCGGCCCCGCAGCCCATGCCGCCCATGAGCGGGCCGGGACTGCTGAGGTGGCTGCCGCACGGCGCGGTCGTCGCGGTGGCGGTCTTCGCGGCCGTCTCCGCTACCGAGGACATCCCGTTGCGGCCACTCGGGATGCTCCACGCCGCGCTCCTGGTACCGGCGCTGCGCCGGCCGCTGCCGGCCTGGTGGCTGTCGCTGGTGATGCTGCCGGTGTTCTCGTTGTACCCGCCCTTCGCGCCGTACACGGGATGGGCGTGGGCCGTGCAGGCTGGGCTGTCGTTCCTGGTCGCGCTGCGCAACCCGCCGCGGGTGACGGGCGAGACGGTGGCGCTGAGCACCGCGCTGCTGCTGGGACTGCAGCTGGCGGGCGGGCGGATCGGGCCCTGGTACTTCACGGTGATCGTGCTGGTGTTGTTCGCCCTCGTCGTGGCCGCCGCGACCGGGGTGCGCCGGACGAGGGAGGTCCGCGCCCGGCTCGCGGAGCAGGAGCGGGCCCTCGCGCAGGAGCGGGCGCACCGCACGGTCCTGGAGGAACGCGCCCGCATCGCGCGCGAGTTGCACGACGTGGTCGCCCACCACATGTCCGTCATCTCCATCCAGGCCGAGGCCGCCCCGTACCGGGTCGCGGACCCGCCCCGGGAACTGGTCGCGGCGCTGGCCGACATCCGCGCGGGCGCCCTGGAGGGACTGACCGAGCTGCGCCGCCTCCTCGGCGTGCTGCGCTCCGAGGACCGTCCCGGCGGGCGTGCTCCCGAGGCTCCGCAGCCCACCCTGGAAAGGCTCGACGACCTGCTCGCCGGGGTGCGCGCGGCCGGGCTCGACGTGCGGGCGGTGGTCTCCGGGACGCGCCGACCGCTGCCCGAGGGCGTGGAGCTGTCGGCCTACCGCATCGTGCAGGAGGCGCTCAGCAACACGCTGCGCCACGCCCCGGGCGCCGCGGCCCGCGTCGAGCTGACGTACACCGACGCCGCCCTGCGGCTGCGGATCCGCAACGGGCCCGGCACCGCGGCCGCCGAGCCCTCGCCGGGAGCCGGGCACGGCCTCCTGGGCATGCGCGAACGTGCCGTGATGCTCGGGGGGGAGTTCTCCGCCGGCACCACCCCCGACGGTGGCTACGAGGTCACCGCGCTGCTGCCGGTGCCCGCCGCCCCAGCCGTCCGGACAGACAGGGAACAGACCGCATGACGATCCGAGTGATGATCGCCGACGATCAGGCGATGGTTCGCGAGGCCTTCTCGGTGCTCCTCGGCGCCCAGCCCGGCATCGAGGTCATCGCGACCGCCGTGGACGGCCTGGACGCGGTGGCCAAGGCCGAGGAGCTCCGCCCCGACGTGATCGTGATGGACATCCGGATGCCCGGACTGAACGGCATCGAGGCCACCCGCCGGATCACCGGGCAGGCCGGCCTGTCGACCAGGATCCTCGTCCTGACCACCTTCGACCTCGACGAGTATGTGTACGAGGCGCTGCGGGCCGGCGCCGGCGGGTTCCTCCTCAAGGACGCCTCCGGGGTCCAACTGGCCGAGGCGGTACGCGTCGTGGCGGCCGGGGACGCGCTGCTGTCGCCCGGACTCACCAAGCGGCTCATCACGGAGTTCGCCCGGCTGGGCGGCTCGGCGAAACCGCCCGCCCAGGTGCGGATCGACGTCCTCACCAACCGCGAGACCGAGGTGCTCACGCTGGTCGCCCGGGGCCTGTCCAACGCGGAGATCGCCGCCGAACTCGTCGTCGCCGAGCAGACCGTCAAGACGCACATGGGCAGCATCCTGCAGAAGCTGCAGCTGCGGGACCGAACCCAGGCCGCAGTCCTCGCCTACGAGACGGGACTGGTCGTTCCCGGCCGCACCGATCTGTGATCCCGCGGTAGTGCGGCGGCACTGGCCCGGACGTCTCCCTCCGACCCCCTACCTGAGAGCTGCTCCGGAGAATGGCTCCGCGGTGTGAGGCCCGTGCGGGTGCCGGATTCCTAGCGTTCTTGTACGAGCCGGTCCTCGCCGCCCCCGTGTGCGGTTCCGAGGACCTCGCGGCTCCCGACAAGTTCCGCGGGCGGCGGCGACCGCCCCGCGCACCATCGCAGGAGTACAGCCATGACCACACCCCGAAGCCTCGCCGCCTCGCCCGCCCGGCCCGGCCGGCCCGTCCGGATCCTGCGGGCCGCCTCCGCCGTCCTGGCGTCGTTCCTCGCGTTCCTGACCGTCGCCATCGTGCTCGGCGCGTACGTCCCCTCGATACCCAAGGCGGGCGTGATCGGGCCGGTCCTGGGCGGGCAGTACCCGTTCCACACGGCCCTGCTGGCCCTCGTCGCCGCCGGCCTCGCCGCGCTGGCCTGGCGGGCCGGCCTGGTGCGCTGGGGACGCGTGGTCACCGGCGTCTCGACGCTGTGCACCGTGGGCGCCCTGGTCATCGGCGGCATCCAGTTCCAGGCCGCCAGGGAGGCCGGCGTCGACATCTCGCTGGGCCAGGTGTTCACCGAACTCTCCTACCCCGCGGCGAAGCCGGACGCGACCGAGACGTTCGCGAGCCCCGAGGGCGAGCCCCTGCGGGTGGACGCGTACCTGCCCGCGAAGGCCCCGGGCAAGCGGACCCCGGCTGTCGTGCTCGCCCACGCCGGCGGCTTCCACACCTTCGACAAGAACGACCTGCGCGGCACCGGCCGCTGGCTCGCCGACCACGGCGTCGCCGTCTTCGCCGTCGACTACCGCCTGGCCGGTCCCGACCGTCCCACCTGGGACAAGGCCCCGCAAGACCTCGTCTCCGCCATGGGCTGGGTGCAGCGCAACGCCGACGTGTACGGCGTCGACGGCGCGCGGATCTCGCTCGGCGGCATGTCGGCGGGCGGCACCCTGGCGATGAACACCGCCTACCGCCTCCAGAACGGCACCATCAAGGCCGCCGAGGGCGCCACCCCTGCGCCCCCGGCCTCCGTGATCGGCTTCTACCCCGGCACCGACGTCGCGCAGATGTGGGAGGACGACGTGGCCGGGACCCGCGAGGCGGCGCAGATGTACACCGGCGGCACCCCGCAGCAGTACCCGGACCGCTACCGCGAGGTGTCCCCGACGTCCGACGTCCGCCCCGGCCTGCCCCGCACCCTGCTCGTCGTCGGGGACCGCGACCGCAGCGCCCGCCCCGAGACCGTCACCGGCCTCGGCGACGCGCTGAGGAAGCAGGGCGTCGACGTGGAGGTGAAGGAACTGCCCTTCGCCGACCACGCGTTCGACGACGCGTACGGCAGTCTCACCTCCCAGACGAGCCGGCAGATCCTGCTCGACTTCCTCCTCGCGGACGCACGCTGACCCCGGGTCCCGGCCGGCCGTCGAGGCGGACAGGCAGCGCGCCACGGCTGCGGGAGACTCGCTAGTAGTGCGTGCTGTGGTTCCACCAGGCCTGGGTGCTATCGGTACCGCTTTCCCCCGCAGGGGCGGACTCCGCCACGGGGGTGGGCGTCGACACCGGGCCGGCTGGGCCTATCCGCCCTGGTCCAAGGGCAAGTCCGCCGGCCGGTGGGTCACGAGGTTGGTCACGTGACTGCTGCACCGTGACCGGAAAAGCAAAAAACCCCTGATAATCAGGGGTCTTAGCTGGTGTCCGAGGGGGGACTTGAACCCCCACGCCCGATAAAGGGCACTAGCACCTCAAGCTAGCGCGTCTGCCATTCCGCCACCCGGACCGGGTGTTGTCTTTGCGGCTTTCGTTCTCTTGTCGGCCGCGCTGACAGATGTAACTGTAGCAAAGATCGGCTTGGGGTCCCAAAACGGTTCGGGGCGGGGGTGCGGGGGTGGTGGCGGGGGCGTGACCAGGGGGTTTCGGGGGTGCGCAGGGGGTGGATCCGGGTCGGGGGCTGGGGGAGGATGGGCGTACGTGCTCGTACGCCCGGGTGCAGGTCCTGGGGGTGGCGCGCTGGTGCGTCGGTGCGGGCCAAAGACGAGGAGTGACCGTGAGCGAGCGGAGCGAGTCGGCGGGGCCGAGGGCGACGGCTGAGTCGGAGGTCGCCGGGATCTGTCGCGATCTGATCCGGATCGACACCAGCAACTACGGGGACGGCTCCGGCCCGGGGGAGCGCAAGGCGGCGGAGTACGTCGCCGAGCAGCTCGCCGAGTTCGGGGTGGAGCCGCAGATCTTCGAGTCGGCCAAGGGGCGGGCCTCGACGGTGGTGCGGATCGAGGGCGAGGACCGTTCCCGCCCGGGCCTGCTGATCCACGGCCACACCGACGTGGTGCCGGCCAACGCCGCGGACTGGACGTACGACCCGTTCGGGGGCGAGATCGCGGACGGCTGTGTGTGGGGGCGCGGCGCGGTCGACATGAAGGACATGGACGCGATGACCCTCGCCGTGGTCCGCGACCGGCTGCGCACCGGCCGCAAGCCCCCGCGCGACCTGGTGCTGGCGTTCGTCGCGGACGAGGAGGCCGGCGGCACGTACGGGGCGCGGTTCCTGGTGGACAAGCACCCGGAGCTGTTCGAGGGCGTGACCGAGGGCATCGGCGAGGTCGGCGGCTTCTCCTTCACGGTCAACGACCAGGTGCGGCTGTACCTGGTGGAGACGGCCGAGAAGGGCATGCACTGGATGCGCCTGACGGTCGAGGGCCGCGCCGGGCACGGCTCGATGGAGAACGACGACAACGCGATCACCGAGCTGTGCGAGGCGGTCGCCCGGCTCGGCCGGCACAAGTTCCCGCTGCGGATCACCAAGACCGTACGGGCGTTCCTGAACGAGCTGTCGGACGCTCTCGGGGTCGAGCTCGACCCGGAGAACATGGACGAGACCCTGCGGGTGCTCGGCGGCATCGCCAAGATGATCGGCACCACGCTGCGCAACACCGCCCAGCCGACCATGCTCGGCGCCGGGTAC
Source organism: Kitasatospora sp. NPDC059812 (assembly GCF_042732075.1). Lineage (NCBI taxonomy): Bacteria > Bacillati > Actinomycetota > Actinomycetes > Kitasatosporales > Streptomycetaceae > Kitasatospora > Kitasatospora sp. NPDC059812. Next base: position 95,272 of record NZ_JBHWIO010000016.1, on the reverse strand, counting down.
AAGGTGAACGTGATCCCCGGCCAGGCCACCGCACACGTGGACGGGCGCTTCCTGCCCGGCTACGAGGAGGAGTTCCTGGCGGAGCTGGACAGCGTGCTGGGCCCGCGCGTGAAGCGGGAGAGCCTGCACTCGGACAAGGCGATCGAGACCACCTTCGACGGCGCGCTGGTGGAGGCGATGCAGACGGCGCTGCGGGCGGAGGACCCGATCGCCCGCGCGGTGCCGTACTGCCTGTCGGGCGGGACGGACGCCAAGTCGTTCCAGGACCTCGGGATCCGCTGCTTCGGTTTCGCGCCGCTGCAGCTGCCGCCGGAGCTGGACTTCGCCGGGATGTTCCACGGCGTGGACGAGCGGGTGCCGGTGGACGGGCTGAAGTTCGGCGTCCGGGTGCTGGACCGGTTCCTCGACGCCTGCTGAGCGTTGCCTGCCGAGCGTTGTCTGTCGAGCGGCTTGGGCTGAGCTCCTTGGGCTGAGCACCTCGGGCGGACGGCCCGTTCCCGGAGTGCCGGGGGCGGGCCGTCCGCATTGTCCGAGCTAATGATTTGGGACAGGGCGAAGGAGATCAACAGAAACGATCCTGCATGGAAATGCGGATCGAGCGTGCGTGCGAGACGTCACCGTTGCGAGTGAATGGCAAATCTGTTCCGTACCCCGTTTGCCACACCCTCGTTCATCCCTGTGCAACCCGCCGAACGGGTTGCGTTGTCCATACAGGAGGAATGATGAAGGTCAAGAAGATCGCCGCTGTTGCCGCCGCCACCGGTGGCCTGGTGATCGCCGCCGCCGGTGTCGCGTCCGCTCACGGCGGTGCCGCCGCCGAGGGTGTGGCCGCCGGCTCCCCGGGTGTCGTCGCCGGCAACCAGGTGCAGATCCCGGTGCACGTCCCGGTCAACCTGTGCGGCAACACCGTCAGCGTGATCGGTGTGCTGAACCCGGCGTTCGGCAACCACTGCGCCAACTTCTGAGTCACGCTCCGAGCTGCTGAGGCTCGTTGAGCCGACTCATTCGACCCCCGGGTGGCGGACGCGCCGCCCGGGGGTCGCTTGCATGCGGGGTGCGAGTGCGGGGTGCGGAGAGGTGAACAAGGGGGCAATCGCTCGATCGGGTGAAGCTGGTTCGTTCGGCTCAACCTGCCCGCCGTTTTCTCGTTAACTCCTGTGCAGTCGAAGACCTTGCCGGATATCCGGATATACGGAAATTCCGACTTTCGGAAGGTATTTACGTCAAGGTCGTCACGTCGTTCTCGATACGTCAGGGGAAAAGATGAGGAATGTAGCCAAGAAGGGGATCCTCACGGTCGTGGCCACCGGCAGTGTCCTGGCCTCGACCGCCGGCTACGCCTACGCGGGTGCCGAGGCCCAGGGAGGTGCCGCCGGCTCGGCGGGCGTCGCCTCCGGGAACTCGGTGCAGGTGCCGGTCGAGGTGCCGATCAACGCCTGCGGCAACACCGTCGACGTGATCGGCGTGCTGAACCCGTCCTACGGCAACCGTTGTGCCAACGCCAGCGGCCACCCCGAGGCCGCGAAGCCGGGCGGCTCCCACGTGGGCTCCGGCTCCCACACCGGCTCCGGTTCCCACGCAGGCTCCGGGGCCAACGGCGGCACCGGCCGGGGCTCCTCCGCCTCGGGTGCGTCCGCCTCCGGCGTCGCCGCCAACTCGCCCGGCGTGGTCTCCGGCAACAGCATCCAGGCCCCCGTGCACGTCCCGGTCAACGCCTGCGGCAACTCCGTCGACGTGGTCGGCGTCGGGAACCCCGCCTTCGGCAACGACTGCGCCAACGTCGCGCAGCCCGCCCCGGCGCCGAAGCCGGCCGACGACTGCCCCGAGAAGCACAGCCCGTCCATCCCGCCGCAGGCCGGCGGCGAGGTCCCGGGCAACCCGCGCAACGGCGGCCCGTCCGCCACCCCCGAGGCCGGCGCACACTCGGCCCCCGCCGCGGCGCCGGTCGCGAGCGGCCAGGTCGCCCCGGTCGCGGCCCGCGCCGCCGCCCCGGCCGTCGCCTCCTCGCCGAGCGGCGCCGTCGGCAGCCAGCTGGCCTCCACCGGCGCCGGTGACGTCGAACTGCTCGGCGCCGCCGGCCTCGCTCTGCTGCTCGGTGGCGGCGTGCTCTACCGCCGCGCCCGCGCCGGCGCCCGCTGAGCCGTCGGTAGGCCACACCCCGCGGCGCCGCACCCCAGCGGCGCTGCCGGAGCACGACGCCGGAGCGTGACGCGCCCGCGGCCGCCTGGAGGTACGGGCGGCCGCGGGCAAGCGGAGGCCCGGGGTGAAAGCCCGTACGAAGGCCTGACGGTGACGTGAAGCCCCGGTCCGAAAGCCCGGCGTGAAATCCCCACCGAGACGGGAGCGTTCCCGGGCCCGGAGCTCCCCGACCCGGCCGCCTCCCGCCCGGGCCTTCCCCGCCCGGGCGCCCCGCCCGTCCACCCCCGCCGCGGCGGGTGGGCTCAGACGTGCTCGCCCGTCACCAGCTCCGGACCTGCCGGATGATCCGCCGCTTCAGCCGGACCGTCCGGCTCCCGTCGGGGAACAGCCGCAGCCGGTCGAGCTCCCAGTGCCCGTACTCGGCGTGCTCGGTGAGCAGTTGGCGTGCCGCGTTGCGCGTGGTGCCGCGCGGCATGCGCAGCGACTGGTACTCGTACTCCGGTTGCCGGACCGGCTTCGGTGGGGTCAAAACGCTCCTCCTGAGAATCACCTGCACGCAAGCCTACGACCTGCCTCGGACAGTCGGCCCGGGTATTTCCGGACGTCCTCCCGGACGTCCTCCCGGACGTCCTCCCGGACGTCCTCCCGGACGTCCTCCCGACCCGGCAGGACGCCCCGGACCGGCCGGGGCGCGCCAGCTCGCCTGACAGTGCATCAGTTCCGTTGTTCCTCCGGACGGGATACCCCGATCCCGGCGCGCGAAGCGGCACCCGATCGGCCCCGCGCGGCCCGGCTGCACGCCCTTCGCGCCGGGCATGCGCGGGGACAGAACCACGCGGATCGGACATCAGGGGGGAAGTTGCGGTGAAATCGCGGGTGTAGGTGACAACCGCTGTGCGTACCGACACCGCGGGGAGATAGCGTCTGCACCATGTCTGATGCCGCGCAGCCAACCATTGCCGAGGTACGCGCCGCCGCCGAGGCGGTCAAGGCCGCCATCGACCGTCATCTGGAAGCGGTGTCAAGCCCCAGCGCAGCGGATGATCCCGCTGTGTCCGCCGCCTACGAGCAGCTCGCGACGGCGGCCATCGCCTACGACCAGATCCTCTACGAGGTCTACGACGAGGTCACCCCCTTCGAGATCCCCGGGGACGAGGGTCCGGGCGGCTACCACGGCCCCGAACAGCCGGAGGCGATCAGCGTGCTGATCCGCCGCGACTACCACGTCGCCGACCCCAAGCGGCTGCGCGCCCAGGCCGAGCGGCTCGACGAGTCGCTGACCCCCGGCGGGGGCGGCACCAGCGGGGTGAACGCCGCGATCGGCGTGCTGTTCGGCGAGTACGAGCCGGACGAGATCGCCGCCCGCAGCGAGGAGTTCGGCCTGGAGGAGGCGGACTCGACGCTCTGGGTCGCGGCGGCGGAGCCGACCGAGCCGGGGGAGTGGCTGCCGGAACCCTTCGAGCACGCCGACCCGCAGATGCTGATCTGCCGGTTCGACGTGAGCGAGGTCTACGACGACGAGGACCCCGACGACTGAACCGTTCGTCGTGCAGACACCCGGAGGGCGGGCCCCACCTGTAGGGGGCCCGCCCTCCGCGCGTTCCGCCAACCGGTGCGCAGGACCTAGTACGCCGAGGCGGCGTTCTCGGCGAGGATCGCCCGCAGCCGGGTGGTGCGCGGCTGCGCCGGGCGCTCGGTGACGGCCTGGGCGAGCGCCGGGCCCGCCGCGTGCACCACGGACAGGTGCCGCTCGCCGCGGCCGAAGGCGGTGTAGACCCACTGCCGGGTGAGCGCCGGGCCGGCGTCCTCCGGGAGTACCACGACCGCGCCTGGCCAGCGGCGGCCGAGTGCCTGGTGGACGGTCAGCGCCCAGCCGTGCCGCAGCCGGCCGGCCTGGGCGGGCGGGACGGTCCGGCGCGAGCCGTCCGCGTACGCCAGGTGCAGGCCGGTGGCGTCGCCGTCCAGCACCCGGGCCGGGCGGGTGACGCCGGGGGCCGGGGAGTCGACCACCCGGTCGCCCGGGTCGAAGCCGCCGAACCGGCCGGGCCCCGGGTTGAGCCGGGCCTTCGCGGCGGCGTTCAGCGCCCGGGTGCCCGCCGGCCCGCCGTGGCCGGGGGTGAGCAGCACCACCTGCTCGGCGGGGATGCCGAGGGCGCGGGGAATGGAGTCGGTGAGCAGCTGGAGGGCGCGGTGGACGGCTTCGCCGCCGTCCTTCGCGGTCAGGATGACCACCTCCTTGTCCGGCGCCTCGACGGGCTGGAGCTCGCCGATGCCGACGCCGGAGACCAGCTCGCCGATCGGGCCGAAGTCCGGGGTGCGGGAGGCGACCGCCGGGCAGACCCTGGCGGCCAGCAGGTCGGCGAAGAACCGGCCGGGGCCGGCCGACCAGAGCTGGCCGGGGTCGCCGCTGAGCACCAGCCGGGTGCCGTCGGCGAGCGACTCCAGGACGGTGGCGGCCAGTTCGACGTCCAGCAGCGGGGCGTCGAGGACGACCAGGACGTCCAGGGCGAGCGTGCCGTCAGCGGCGCGGCCCGGCCCGGCGGCGCCGGAGAGCAGGTCGGCCAGGGTGATCACGGCGGCCGGGGTGTCGGTGAGCGCGGCGAAGGACTCCCGGCCCTGGTCGGTCCAGGTGGCGGCCCAGACCCGCAGCCCGAGGCCGCCGGCAGCGGCCAGCAGCGCGGCGGGTTCGGCGCGGGCGGCCTCGCCGCCGGTGTGCAGCACCAGGGCGCTGTCGGCGACGGCCTGGATCAGGGCGGTCGCGGAGGAGGACGGCGCGGCCTCGCCGGCAGCCGCCCACGCGGTCGGGCCGGGCGCGGCGGGGGCCTGCGGAGCGTCCTCCACCGTGGCCTCTGCTGTGGCCTCCACCGTGTCCTCCGCAGGGGCCGCGCCCGAGCCGGAGCCCGCCTCGGAGCCAGGGGCCGGCGAGGAGTCGGCCGCGGACTCGGCGTCCTCCGCCGTGTCCTCCTCCGCCGGATCCTCCGCCTCCTCCGCCACCGCGTCTTCCTCGCCCGGCTCCGGGTCCTCGCCCGGTACGAAGGTCGACATCAGCCGGACCAGCCCGTCCGCGAGGCTCTCCTCGGCCAGCGCGAGTCGCTCCAGGGCGAGCAGCGTCCGGGTCGGCGGCTCCTCGTCCTCGTCGCCGCCCGCCGCGTGCGCCTCGGGGCCGGTCAGCTCCTCCTGGAACGGCATCGCGCGCCCGTCCAGGACGGCGGCCTGGATCGCCGCGGCCGAGTCCGGCAGCCCGTGGCGGTCGAGCCCGGCCGCGATCTCGGCGACCTCGACGGCGGAGTGGCCGCGCAGCGCCGCCTGCTCCAGCAGCCACGGCACCAGCGCCTGAGCGCGGCGCGGGTCACCGGGGCCGGCGGCGGGGCCGAGCAGGCCGCGGGCGAAGCCGTCCGCGTGCTCGGGGCGGACGCCGGGCAGGGACAGTACGGCCCACGGGTCGGAGCGCAGCTGTTCGGCGGCGCCGTCGCCGAACTCGGCCACCGCGGCGGCCGCGAGATCGGCCGGGGCGCCCCCGGCGGTCAGCACCTCGGCGGTGTCCTTGAGCGCCTGCGCGCGCTGCTGGTCGGGCTGCGCGGAAGCCGGGGCCTTGGCGCCCTGGCCGTCCTTGACGTCCTTGGCGTGCTCGGGAGCCGCGGCGCGGCCCTCGCCCTCCGGCGGTGCGGCCTGCGGGCCGACGCTGCGGATCCGCTGCGCCAGCTCGGCGATCGCCGCCGCCTTCTCCGCCGGGCTCGCCGACTGTGCCGGGCTCGCCGTCTCCGCGGGGCTCGCCTTCTCCGCCGGGCTCACCGAGACTGCCGAGGTCTCCTCCGGAGCGCCGTTCTCCGTGTCACTCATCGTCCGCTCCAAGGGTCACTCCACTGCGTGTTTCAGCTGAACGAGGGGGGCTACAGCTCGCTCCACCCCTGGTCCGGGTAGCGGTGCACCGGTGACGAGATGTCGTCCAGCGCACCACGGATCTCACCCGGTAGCGTAAGCGCCTCCACTGACAGCGCCGCCTGCAGCTGTGCCACCGTACGGGCCCCGACCAGCGCGCTCGCCACTCCGGGCCGGTCCCGGACCCAGGCGAGGGCGACCGCGAGCGGGCTGCTGGCGAGGCCGTCGGCGGCCGTGGCGACGGCGTCGACGATCCGCCGCGAGCGCTCCCCGAGGTACGGCTGGACGAACCCGGACAGGTACGGCGAGGCGCCGCGCGAGTCCTGCGGGACGCCGTGCCGGTACTTGCCGGTGAGCACCCCGCGCCCGAGCGGCGAGGAGGCGAGCAGCCCGACCCCGGCGTCCGCCGCGGCGGGCAGCGCCTCGCGCTCGATGCCGCGCTGGAGCAGCGAGTACTCCAGCTGGGCCCCGGCCAGCGGGGTCCGCCCGTGGTGGGCGCGCTGCCAGGTGGCGGCCTTGGCGAGCTGCCAGCCGCTGAAGTCGCAGACCCCGACGTACCGGGCGCGCCCGGAGGAGACGGCGATGTCGAGGGCGCTGAGCGTCTCCTCGACGGGCGTCATGGGGTCGAAGGAGTGCACCTGCCACAGGTCGACGTAGTCGGTGCCGAGCCGGCGCAGCGAGGCGTCGAGGGCGGCGAGGAGGTGGCCGCGGGAGCCGTCGAAGCGGCGGGCGGACTCCGGCACGCTGCCGGCCTTGGTGGCGATGACGAGTTCGGAGCGGGGGACGAGGCTGTCGGTGAGCCGGGAGATCAGGTATTCGGCGCCGCCGTCGGCGTACACGTCGGCGGTGTCGAGCAGGGTCCCGCCGGCGTCGACGAACTCCTTGAGCTGCTCGGCGGCCTCGTGTTCGTCGGTGTCGCGGCCCCAGGTCATGGTGCCGAGGCCGAGCCGGGAGACCTGGAGACCGGTACGGCCGAGGTGACGCTTTTCCATCGGACGGGTCCTCCACTGGCCGGTGGCACCGGGCGCCCCGGTAGCCCTGAGAACGCGCAGGTGGGGAGAGCGCTCCCCACGTCGGCTGAGCGTAGCGGCCGGTGTCCGGGCAGGGGTGGCGACCCGCAGAACGATCACCGGGCCCGGGCGACGGCGGGTGTGACCCAGACCACCACTACCGGTCAGTAGCATGACCGGCGAGTGCGCGGCTACCCTCGCCACCAACCCTCACCGACTGGAAGGTTCGGCACATGCGACTCGGAATCAACCTCGGCTACTGGGGTCTCGGCATGGACGCCGACAACATCGCCGTGGCCCAGGAGGCGGACCGGCTCGGCTACTCGGTGTGCTGGGCGGCCGAGGCGTACGGCTCGGACGCCGCGACGGTGCTGAGCTTCGTCGCCGCGAAGACCGAGCGGATCGACGTCGGTTCGGCCATCTTCCAGATCCCCGCCCGCACCCCGGCGATGACCGCGATGACCGCGGCGACCCTGGACACCCTGTCCGGCGGCCGCTTCCGGCTCGGCCTCGGCGTCTCCGGCCCGCAGGTCTCCGAGGGCTGGTACGGGGTGAAGTTCGACAAGCCGCTCGCCCGCACCCGCGAGTACGTGGAGATCATCCGCAAGGCGATGTCCCGCGAGCGACTGGTCCACGAGGGCGCGCACTGGACGCTGCCGCTGCCCGGCGGCCCCGGCAAGCCGATCAAGCTCACCGTGCACCCGGTGCGCGAGCACATCCCGCTGTACATCGCCGCGATCGGCCCGAAGAACCTGGAGCAGACCGGCGAGATCGCCGACGGCTGGCTCGGCATCTTCTTCTCGCCCGAGCACGCCGCGCTCTCCCTCGACCCGCTGAAGGCCGGCCGCGCCAAGGCGGGGCAGAGCCTGGACGGCTTCGACCTGTGCCCGACCGTCACCATCGCGGTCGGCGAGGACATCAAGGCGGGCGTCGACTCCCAGCGCTCCTACGCCGCGCTGTACATCGGCGGCATGGGCAGCAAGGAGAAGAACTTCTACAACCAGCTCGCCCGGCGGATGGGCTACGAGCAGGCCGCCGACGAGATCCAGGAGAAGTACCTGGCCAAGGACTACGCGGGCGCCGCGGCCGCCGTCCCGCACGACCTGATCGACGCCACCTCGCTGATCGGCGACACCGCCCGGATCGCCGACCGGATGCAGGCCTACGCGGACGCGGGCGTCACCACGCTCACCCTGGCCCCGTCCGGCTTCACCCTGGACGAGCGGATCCAGGCGCTGCGCACCGGAGTCGAGGCCCTGGAACTGGCCGGGCTGGCGTAGCCGCCCGGGGCCGTCGAGCGGCACTACAGCCAGTCGTGCCGCTTGAACACCCGGTGCAGCACTATGCAGACCGCGACCATCAGCGACAGCACCGCCGGGTACCCCCAGGGCTGGCGCAGTTCGGGCATGTCCTCGAAGTTCATCCCGTAGACGCCCGCGATCATCGTCGGCACGGCGGCCAGCGCCGCCCAGGCCGAGATCTTCCGCATGTCGTTGTTCTGCTGCACGCTGACCTGCGCCAGGTTGGCGTTGAGGATGTCGGACAGCAGCCGGTCCATGCCCTCGACCTGGTCGGTCACCCGGGCCAGGTGGTCGGCGACGTCCCGCAGGTAGGGCAGGGTCTCCGGGCGGATGTACGGCTCGCCGCCGCGGGCCAGGCGCAGCGTCGGTTCCAGCAGCGGGCCGGTGGCGCGGCGGACGGTCATCACCTGGCGCTTGTAGCCGTAGATCCGGCCGGCGGTGTCGCGGCCGACCCGTCCGGGGGCGAAGACGTCCGCCTCCAGTTCGTCCAGGTCGGTCTGGAGCCCGGTGGCCACGTCCATGTAGCCGTCGACGATGGTGTCGCAGACCGAGTGCAGCACCGAGCTGGGCCCGTAGCGCAGCAGTTCGGGCTGCTTCTCCAGCCGGGCCCGCAGGCCGGAGAGCGGGGTGTCGGCGCCGTGTCGGACGGTCATCACGAAGTCCGCGCCGAGGAAGACCATCACCTCGCCGATGGTCACCGCGTGGGCGCCGGGGTGGTAGCCGAGCGTCTTGAGGGCGACGAACAGGGAGCCCTGGTACGGCTCGATCTTGGGGCGCTGGTGGGCGCTGACGGCGTCCTCGACGGCCAGCGGGTGCAGGGCGAACTCCCGTCCGACGTGGTTGAGTTCCTCGGCGGTGGGCTCGAACAGGCCTATCCAGACGAAGCCGCCGGGCCCGGCGGCGCGGGCGGCGGCGAGCGCGCCGGCGAGGTCGTCGGGGGCCTCGATCCGGTGGCCGTCGTGGTAGCTGGCGCAGTGGACGATCATCGGGCCATTGTGGCCCGGGGCGGGGTGCCCGGGGCGGAGCCGGGCCAGGACGGCGTCGCGGGCCGGTGCCGGCGGCGGCCTAGGAGGGCCCGCACCCCACCCGCGCTTTGCGCGCCCGCACCCCACGCGGCCGCGCACCCCGCACCCCGCACCCCGCGCCCGCACCTCGCACCGACACTCCACGCCCGCGCCCGGAGGCCGTAGGCTGAGCCCCATGCCCACCCTGCTGCTCGTCCGCCACGGCCGCTCGACCGCGAACACCGCCGGAATCCTGGCCGGTTGGACGCCCGGCGTGGACCTCGACGACACCGGGCGCGGGCAGGCCGCCGCGCTGGCCGGTCGGCTCGCGGGGATCCCGCTGGTGCAGGCCGTCAGCAGCCCGCTGGAGCGCTGTCGGCAGACGCTGGAGCCGCTGCTGGCGGCTCGGCCCGAGCTGGGCCCGCCCGCCGAGGACGAGCGGCTGGGCGAGTGCCACTACGGCGAGTGGACCGGCCGGCCGCTGGCCGAGCTGGCCAAGGAGCCGCTCTGGCGCACCGTGCAGGACCACGCGGCCGCCGCGGCCTTCCCCGGCGGGGAGTCGTTGCGCGAGCTGAGCCACCGGACGGTCGGCGCGGTCCGGGAGTGGAACGAGAAGATCGCCGCCGAGCACGGCGCGGACGCGGTCTGGCTGGCCTGCTCGCACGGGGACGTGATCAAGGCGGTGGTGGCCGACGCCCTGGGCCTGCACCTGGACCACTTCCAGCGGATCAGCGTCGAGCCCTGCTCGGTCACCGCGATCCGCTACACCCCGCAGCGGCCCTTCGTCCTGAGGATGGGCGACACCGGCGACCTCGCCTCGCTCGCGCCCAGGCCCGGCGCGGCCCCGGCCGCCCCGGTGGGCGACGCGGTGGTCGGCGGCACCACCTGAGGCGGTCGCTCCGCCTGACCCGCCTGACCCGCCTGACCCGCCTGACCCGCCTGGTACGACCCTGGACCGACCGGCGCCACCCGACCTGACCGGAGCCACCCGGCCCGGAGCCGCATGACGTGGGCGGGAGAGCCGTCGCACCCCGCCCCGCAGGGACCGGCGGCACCGGCTGAGCTGGCCGGTGCCACTGCGGCTCGGCTCCCCTGCGGGGGCCCGGAGGTCGTAGGGTGACTAACGAGCCCCGCCGCGTGGCGAGCCCGCGCGCGGGCCGCCGTACGGCAGCCCGAGCCATGACGTCCGAACGATCCCTGTGATCCCCACGACCGACACGATCCGGAGCGAGAGCGTGCCCCGTCAGGTCTTCTTCTACGACCAGCCCGAACGGTTCGTGGCCGGCACCGTCGGCCAGCCCGGCGCCCGGGCGTTCTACCTCCAGGCCAGTGCCCGGGGCCGGATCACCAGCGTCCTGTTGGAGAAGACCCAGGTGGCGGCGCTCGCCGAGCGGATCGAGGAGGTCCTGGACGAGGCGCTGCGGCGCAGCGGCGGCGACGTCTCCATCCCGGCCGCCGCCCCGCAGGACCTGCTCGACACCGCGCCGCTGGACCTGCCGCTGGAGCAGGAGTTCCGGGTCGGCACCATGGCCCTGGCCTGGGACAGCGTGGACGGCTGCCTGGTGGTCGAGGCGCAGGCGCTGATCGAGGCGGAGGAGGACGGCGAGGACGAGGACAGCGCCGCGGCGGTCTTCGAGGACGACGACAACGGTCCGGACATGCTGCGGGTGCGGCTGTCCGGCGCGATGGCCAGGGTGTTCGCCAAGCGGGCGCTGGACCTGGTCTCGGCCGGCCGCAAGCCCTGCCCGTTCTGCAACCTGCCGCTCGACCCGGAGGGCCACCTGTGCCCGCGCGCGAACGGCTACCGGCGCTGAACACCGAGACCCCGCCGCAGGCGGACCCGGCGGCCGCCGCTGCCCTCGCCGCCGACGTGCCCACTGCGCTGGAGCTGCTGCGCGAGGGCGAGTTGACGGTGCACGGGCGCCTCACCGAGGCGTCCAACGCCGCGCTGTACTGCACCGCCACGCACGGTTCGCTGAGCGCGCAGGCCGTCTACAAGCCGGTCGCCGGGGAGCGCCCGCTGTGGGACTTCCCGGACGGCACGCTGGCCGGCCGCGAGGTCGCCGCGTACGAGGTGTCGGCCGCGACCGGCTGGGCGCTGGTGCCGCCGACCGTGCTGCGCGACGGGCCGCACGGGCCCGGGATGGTGCAGCTGTGGGTCGAGCCGGATCCGCAGGCCGAGCCGCTGCTGGCCCTCCAGGACCCGCGCGGCCCGGAGCACGGCTGGCTGCCGATCGTGCGGGCCGAGGTCGGCGGGGGACGCACCGCGCTGCTGGTGCACCACGACGACCAGCGGCTGCGCCGGCTCGCCGTGCTGGACGCGGTGCTCAACAACGCCGACCGCAAGGGCGGCCACCTGATCCCGGCCGCCGACGGCCGGGTCTACGGCATCGACCACGGCGTCACCTTCAACACCGAGGGCAAGCTGCGCACCCTGCTCTGGGGCTGGGCCGGCGAGCCGCTGCCCGCCGAGGCGCTGGAGGTGCTGACCCGGCTCGCCGAGCGGCTGGACGGTGAGCTGGCCGCGCGCCTCGCCCCGCACCTGACCGCCGCCGAACTGGAGGCGACCCGCGCCCGGGTGGCCAGGCTGCGCCGCACCGGCCGGCACCCGCTGCCCTCCGAGGACTGGCCCTCGATCCCCTGGCCCCCGGTCTAGGACGTATCCCGCGGACCGGTTCGGGCCGGCTGATGGTCTGGACCTGTCCGCGAACCGGCAGCACACTGCTCCGATGGACGCGTTACGGACCACCCCCACCCCCCGTACCACGCCGGACCTGCCGCTGCACCGGCTCCAGGTCCCGCTGCCGCACCTGCTCCCGTTCGCCATCGGGAGCTTCGACACGATCGGCCCGCTGTCCCGGGCGGGCTTCCCGCACCGGCACTCGTTCTACGAGATCGTCCACGTCACCGGCGGCCGCGGCGCCCATGTCCTGGACCTGGTCCACCGGCCGCTGGCGCCACCGCAGTTGTGCGTGATCACGCCCGGCCAGGTGCACTACTGGTCGGACGCGGACGAACTCACCGGCCAGGTCGTCCTGTTCAACGAGGACTTCCTGCTCCGGAACCCGCAGGACCTTGCCGCGCTGCGCACCCTGGCCACCCGCCCCGCGCTCGGACTCGGCGAACAGGCCGGGCCGGTCGGCGCGTTGCTCGCCGACATGGAACACGAGTACCGCTCCAGGCAGCCCGGCTACCAGGGCGTGCTGCGGGCCAGTCTGCACATCCTGATCGTCCGGGCGCTGCGCGCCGCCCGGCCGGGGGAGCGGCCGTCGCCGCCCGGCCGGCCGACCGAAGTGGCCTCAGCCTTCACCCGGTTGATCGCCGGTCCGGGCGGGGTGCGGCACTCGGTGGCGTCCAGTGCGCAGGAACTCGGCGTCTCGCCGGGCCACTTGCAGACCCTGGTCAAGCAGGCCACCGGTCGCACCCCGGGCGGACTGATCCGCCGCCAGCAGACCCTGGAGGCCAAGCGGCTGCTGGCGTGCACAGATTTGACGATTCGTCAGGTGGCGAAGGAGGCGGGCTTCGCCGACCCGGCCTACTTCTGCCGCTTCTTCCGGCGGGAGACCGGGATGACGCCGGGGGAGTTCCGGGCCCGGGTCGACGGAAATCACCACGATCCCCGGATCGCGTCCATCGCGGCCGCCCCGGACGGCCCGTAACTTTGCTGGTGGCCACCGGTGGCCGGTCCGGCGCGCGCGGACGGGCGGCCGGTTCGGCCCTTGTCATGCCCCCACCATGGCAAGGGCCGCCCCCCCACATCCACCCCCCACCCGAAGGAGAGGGCGTATGCCCACGCCCGACGGCATGATCAGTCGCAAGACCGTCCTGAAGGCCGCTGCCGCGCTCGGCGCCGCCCCGCTGCTGGTCGGCGGCGGCGTCGCGCTGGCCCGTGAGCAGGCCGGCACCGGCCGGCCCCTCGGCCTCACCCCCGAGTGCCACGACGGCGACGACCCCACCATCGAGCAGACCGAGGGCCCCTACTTCAAGCCCAACTCCCCACTGCGCAGCTCCATGGTCAACGACGGCCCCGGCACCCGGCTGACCGTCAGCGGCTACGTCTTCGGCCGCGCCTGCCGACCGATCTCCGGCGTCCTGCTGGACTTCTGGCAGGCCGACGACAACGGCGCCTACGACAACGCCGGCTTCACCTTCCGCGGCCACCAGTTCACCGACGCGAACGGCGCCTTCAAGCTGGACACGATCGTCCCCGGCCTCTACCCGGGCCGCACCCGGCACCTCCACGTCAAGCTCCAGGCGCCCGGCCGCCCGGTGCTCACCACCCAGCTCTACTTCCCCGGCGAGCCGCGCAACAGCACGGACACCATCTACGACGCCCGGCTGCTGATGAACGTCCGCCAGAACGGCCCGGGCCGTGAGGGCAGTTACGACTTTGTCCTGGACGTGCCGCAGACCCCGGGCACGCCGAGCCCGACCCCCACCGCCACCCCGACCGGAACCCCCACCGGAACGCCCACGCCCCCGAGCGGCAGTTGGAAGCCGGGAGCCTCCTACAACGCGGGCGACCGCGTCACCTACTCCGGCGCCTCCTACCTCTGCCTCCAGGCGCACACCGCCATGGTGGGCTGGGAGCCGCCGAACGTGCCGGCCCTCTGGCAGCGGTCGTAGCGGCTCCGGCCGCGTTCCCCGGGGTGCCGGGCGCCCGGTCGGCGGCAGGGTCGACCGGGCGCTCAACCGTGTCCGAAAGCCTGCCCAACGCCTGCCCAACGCCTGCTCGACGCCTGCCCAACGCCCGCCCGAAGCCTGCCGCATTCCTGCCCGAAACAACGCCGGGCCCGTCAAGGTCCGCTCCTTATCAGTCGGGAAGCGGTCCGGCAACGACAGGAAGCGAATCCAGTCGATCTTGTGTACTGGTTAGGCTTTCAAATGTTCGCAAGGTTAAAGTCGGTTCCATGCATGCCTGGCCCGCCTCCGAGGTTCCCGCCCTGCCTGGTCAGGGGCTCCCCCTCCGTATCTTCGACACCGCAGCGGGCACGGTCCGCGAGGTCGTGCCGCAGGACGGCACTGCCCGGATCTACGTCTGCGGCATCACCCCCTACGACGCGACCCACATGGGCCACGCCGCCACCTACAACGCCTTCGACCTGGTGCAGCGCGTGTGGAAGGACGCCGGCCACGACGTCCTGTACGTCCAGAACGTCACCGACGTGGACGACCCGCTGCTGGCCCGGGCGGTCGAGACCGGTCAGGACTGGGTGGCCCTCGCCGAGCGCGAGACGGCCCTGTTCCGCGAGGACATGACCGCCCTGCGGCTGCTCCCGCCGGCCCACTACATCGGCGCCGTCGAGTCGATCCCGTGGATCGTCCCGCTGGTCCAGAAGCTGCTCGCCAGCGGCGCCGCCTACCAGGTGGACGGCGACATCTACTTCTCGGTCGAGTCCGACCCCCGCTTCGGCCAGGTCTCCGGCCTCGACCAGGAGGCCATGCGCCCGGTCTTCGCCGAGCGCGGCGGAGACCCGGACCGCCCGGGCAAGCGCCACCCACTGGACGCCCTGCTCTGGCTCGCCGCCCGCCCGGGCGAGCCCGCCTGGGAGACCGAACTCGGCCACGGCCGCCCCGGCTGGCACATCGAGTGCGTCGCCATCGCGCTGCAGTACCTCGGCATGTCCTTCGACATCCAGGGCGGCGGCAGCGACCTCTCCTTCCCGCACCACGAGATGGGCGCCTCGCACGCCCAGGTCGCCACCGGCGCCCACCCGTACGCCAAGGCGTACGTGCACGCCGGCATGGTCGGCCTGGACGGCCACAAGATGTCCAAGTCCCGCGGCAACCTGGTCTTCGTCTCGGCGCTGCGCCGCGAGGGCGTCGACCCGGCGGCGATCCGCCTGGCGCTGCTCGCGCACCACTACCGCGAGGACTGGGAGTGGACCAAGGCGACCCTGGACGAGGCCGTCGAGCGCCTCGCCCGCTGGCGGGCCGTGGTCTCCCGGCCGGACGGCCCGGCCGCCGAGCAGCTGCTCGACGAGGTCCGTACGGCGCTCGCGGACGACCTGGACGCGCCCGCCGCACTGGCCGCCGTCGACCGCTGGGCCGAGCGGCAGGAGGCCGGGGGCGGCACCGACATGGGTGCGCCCGGCCTGGTCAGCCGCACCGTGGACGCCCTGCTGGGCGTCGCGCTCTAGAGTCCTCCCTCAACACGCCGAAGGGGCGTCCGGACCAGGTGTCCTGACGCCCCTTCGGCGTTGTCCGGGGCGGGCCCGGGGCGGCGGCTACTCCTCGTCGCCGTCCTGGCTCTCCCGGGCCGCGCCCGGGGCCTCCGGCTCGGCCGGCCGCTCCGCCGTGGCGTGCCCGGCCACCGGCTTCTCGCCGGTCGGCCCGACGTTCTCCCGGCGGCGCAGGTAGCGCTCGAACTCGCGGGCGATCGCGTCGCCGGAGGCCTCCGGCAGCTCCGCGGTGTCCTGCGCCTCCTCCAACTGCTGGACGTACTCGGCCACCTCGCTGTCCTCGGCGGCCAGCTGGTCCACGCCCAGCTGCCAGGCCCGGGCGTCCTCGCCGAGCTCGCCCGGCGGGATGCGCAGGTCGAGCAGGTCCTCCAGCTTGTTGACCAGGGCCAGCGTCGCCTTGGGGTTCGGCGGCTGCGCGACGTAGTGCGGCACGGCCGCCCAGAGCGTCACGGCCGGGACCCCGGCGTGCGTGCAGGCCTCCTGGAGCACCCCGACGATGCCGGTCGGGCCCTCGTAGCGGCTCTCCTCCAGGTCCAGCCGGCGGGCCAGCTCCGGGTCGGAGGTGACGCCGCTGACCGGCACCGGGCGGCTGTGCGGGGTGTCGCCGAGCAGCGCGCCCAGGATCACCACCAGCTCGATGCCGAGCTCGTGCGCGAAGCCGAGCAGCTCGTTGCAGAACGAGCGCCAGCGCATGCTCGGCTCGATGCCGCGCACCAGGACGACGTCCCGGGTGGTCGGCTCGGTCACCCGGATCACCGAGAGCCTGGTGGTCGGCCAGGTGATCCGGCGGATGCCGCCGTCCAGCCAGACCGTGGGCCGGTTGACCTGGAAGTCGTAGTAGTCCTCCGCGTCCAGGGCGGCGATCACCTTGCCGCCCCAGGTGTCGTCCAGATGTGCCAGAGCCGCGGAGGCGGCGTCGCCCGCGTCGTTCCAGCCCTCGAAAGCGCAGACCATCACCGGGTCGATCAACTCGGGAACATCTTCCAGCTCGATCACCCAGCGTCTCCCTCCGGTCGGCGGTCGAACCTGCGCCGCCTCGGCTGGCCTGCCGGGGCGCCGACGGGTCGGCTGCCGACTGTCGAACCTCTCGTCACCCATGGAACGCCTCGCCCCATGGTCCCTACCTGCCCAGCCTACGGGCTTTGATGCGCACCGCGGCCGGGCACCGGGACAGTCTGGGGGAGCGTGCCGCCCCGATCCAGCGGATATCCGGACCGCCTCGGCTGACGGGGCGTCAGGTGGCTCGGAGCGGGCGCGGACGGTGTCCGGACGGCGACGCGGCGCGACGACGAGCCCTTCCCGCGCACACCCTTCCCGTACGCACCCTTTCCGCGCACGCCGGTCCCGCACTCGCCGCCGGAACCCCTCAGGCGTCCACCCACCCGCGCCGGTACGCCGCCCAGTGCTCCGGGGTGGCGGCGAAGTCCACGTACAGCGCGACGCCGAAGTTCCGCCGCCCCGGGTCCTGGCGGCCCAGGCCCAGCCGGACGCCCCGGACGGCGGCCGGCACGGTCTCGGCGTCACCCCGATGGCCGTGCCGGTCGTCCCAGAAGAACGGCAGGCCGATCAGCAGGTCCACCCCGGCCGGGGTGGCCTCCAGCGCCAGTTCGGTCTGCAGGGCGACGTAGCCGCCGTACAGCGGCTCGGTCGGCATGCTGGTGTCGTACGCCATCACGGCGACCTGGTCGACCCGGCGGGCGGTCTCGGTGAAGTACGCCTGGTCCCACCACTTGCCGTGGTCGGTGAGCAGGATCCCGGCGGTGTGCAGGCCGGGCACCGGGTCGAGCTGCGGGACCGCCACCGAGAGCGCCGCGCCGCGCCCGGCCGTGACCGGGCGGACCTGGTCGAGCAGGGCCAGCCAGCCGGCGCTGCCGGGCCGGATCGGCTCCATGTCGAAGTGCACGCCGTCGAAGCCGAGGTCCAGGACCTGCCGGGCGGAGGCGGTGACCCGGTCCCGGGTGGGGGCGTCCTCCAGGTCCAGGGCGTCCTTCTCCGGCTTGACCTCGTCGCCCAGCCAGCTCTGCACCCGGACGTCCGGCAGCGCCCGGTGCACCGCGTCGGTGAACCAGCGGCCCCGGGGGTGGACGGCGGGCGGCAGCGAGCCGTCGTGTTCCAGCGGGCCGGTGTGTACGTACAGGTCGCGGACGCCGGTGCCGGCCAGTTGCCGCACCAGCGCGGCGACGTCGGCCTCGCCCTTGCGGCCGTCCACCCAGGCGTGGCCGAGCCAGAGCGCGTCCCGGCCGCGGGTGCGGGCCTCGGCGGACGGGTCGCCGGTGTAGTGCAAGCGGATCGCGACGAAGGCGGAGCCGAGCGCGGCCGCCGGTACGGCCGCCGCGAGGCCCAGTGCCAGCAGCGCCCGGCGCCACCAGGACCAGCTTCGCCAGCGCTTGCGCAACGCCCGGAACGGGGCCGCCAGGGCCCCCGTGACGCGTCGCGCGACGGTCGGGAATCGGCCCACGCGGTTGCTCCCCCCTTGCGGTCGAACGCTCAGGATACGGAATGCGACCGCAGGCCGGGGCGCGGGCCGGATACCCTGGCCACGTGCGGGCCCGAGTAAGCGGGCCCGCAAAGCCGACAGCCGTCGCACCAGGGAGAAGCCCCATGGCCACTGCAGCCAATCCGTCCATCACTCAGCAGAGCCGCGCGAACGCGTTGCGTGAAGCGCTCGCCACCCGGGTGGTGGTCGCCGACGGTGCGATGGGCACCATGCTCCAGGCACAGGATCCGACGCTGGAGGACTTCCAGAACCTGGAGGGCTGCAACGAGGTCCTCAACGCCACCCGGCCCGACATCGTGCGCTCCGTCCACGAGGCCTACTTCGGGGTCGGCGTGGACTGCGTCGAGACCAACACCTTCGGCGCCAACTTCTCCGCACTCGGCGAGTACGAGATCGCGGAGCGCATCTTCGAGCTGTCCGAGTCGGGCGCCCGGATCGCCCGCGAGGTGGCCGACGCCCACGCCGCCGACGGCCGCACCCGCTGGGTGCTCGGCTCGATCGGCCCCGGCACCAAGCTGCCCACCCTCGGCCACGCCCCGTACGAGACGCTGCGCGACGGCTTCCAGCAGAACGCGGCCGGCCTGATCGCCGGAGGCGCCGACGCGCTGCTGGTCGAGACCAGCCAGGACCTGCTGCAGACCAAGGCCGCCATCCTGGGCTCCAAGCGCGCCCTCGCCGAGGCCGGGCTGGACCTGCCGGTGCTGGTGCAGGTGACCGTGGAGACCACCGGCACCATGCTGCTCGGCTCCGAGATCGGCGCGGCGCTGACGGCCCTGGAGCCGCTCGGCGTCGACTACATCGGCCTCAACTGCGCCACCGGCCCGGCCGAGATGAGCGAGCACCTGCGCTACCTGGCCAAGAACGCGCGGATCGGCCTGTCCTGCATGCCGAACGCGGGCCTGCCGGTGCTCGGCAAGGACGGCGCCCACTACCCGCTCTCCCCGTCCGAACTGGCCGACGCGCACGACGTGTTCACCCGTGAGTACGGCCTCTCGCTGGTCGGCGGCTGCTGCGGCACCACGCCCGAGCACCTGCGCCAGGTGGTCGAGCGGGTGCAGGGCCGGCCGGTCACCCCGCGCACCCCGCAGCCGGAGTCCTCGGCGTCCTCGCTGTACCAGGCGGTGCCGTTCCGCCAGGACACCTCGTACCTGGCGATCGGCGAGCGCACCAACGCCAACGGCTCGAAGAAGTTCCGCGAGGCGATGCTGGCCGGCGACTGGCAGGCCTGCGTGGAGATCGCCCGTGAGCAGATCCGGGACGGCTCGCACCTGCTGGACCTGTGCGTGGACTACGTCGGCCGCGACGGCGTCGCCGACATGAAGGAGATCGCCGGCCGGCTGGCCACCGCCTCCACCCTGCCGATCGTGCTGGACTCCACCGAGCCGCAGGTGCTGCGGGCCGGCCTGGAGGCGCTCGGCGGCCGCGCGGTGCTCAACTCGGTCAACTACGAGGACGGCAACGCCCCGGACTCGCGCTTCGGCCGGATCGCCTCGCTGGCCCGCGAGCACGGCGCCGGCCTGATCGCGCTGACCATCGATGAGGAGGGCCAGGCCCGCACCGCCGACAAGAAGGTCGAGATCGCCGAGCGGCTGATCACCGAGCTGACCGCCGACTACGGCGTCGACGAGGGCTCGATCCTGGTGGACTGCCTCACCTTCACCCTGGCCACCGGCCAGGAGGAGTCCCGCCGGGACGGCATCGAGACCATCGAGGCGATCCGCGAGCTCAAGCGCCGCCGCCCGGCCGTGCAGACCACGCTGGGCCTGTCCAACATCTCCTTCGGCCTCAACCCGGCCGCCCGGGTGGTGCTGAACTCGGTCTTCCTGCACGAGTGCGTGGAGGCCGGCCTGGACTCGGCGATCGTGCACGCCTCCAAGATCCTGCCGATCTCCCGGATCCCCGAGGACCAGCGCGAGGCCGCCCTCGACCTGGTCTACGACCGCCGCCGGGACGGCTACGACCCGCTGCAGCACCTGCTGGAGCTGTTCGACGGCGTCTCCTCGGCCTCGGTCAAGGCGTCCAAGGCGGAGGAGCTGGCCGCGCTGCCGCTGGACGAGCGCCTGCAGCGCCGGATCATCGACGGCGAGCGCAAGGGCCTGGAGGCCGACCTGGACGAGGCGCTGGCCGGGCGGCCCGCGCTGGAGATCATCAACGACACCCTGCTGTCCGGCATGAAGGTGGTCGGCGAGCTGTTCGGCTCCGGCCAGATGCAGCTGCCCTTCGTGCTCCAGTCCGCCGAGGTGATGAAGACCGCGGTGGCCCACCTGGAGCCGTTCATGGAGAAGTCCGACAGCGAGGGCAAGGGCACCATCGTGCTGGCCACCGTCAAGGGCGACGTCCACGACATCGGCAAGAACCTGGTGGACATCATCCTGTCCAACAACGGCTACAACGTGGTCAACCTGGGCATCAAGCAGCCGGTCTCGGCGATCCTGGACGCCGCGCAGGAGCACAAGGCGGACGTCATCGGGATGTCCGGCCTGCTGGTGAAGTCCACCGTGATCATGAAGGAGAACCTGGAGGAGCTCAACCAGCGCAAGCTGGCCGCGAGTTACCCGGTGATCCTGGGCGGCGCCGCGCTCACCCGGGCCTACGTCGAGCAGGACCTGCACGAGATCTACGAGGGCGAGGTCCGCTACGCCCGGGACGCCTTCGAGGGGTTGCGGCTGATGGACGCGCTGATCGCGGTCAAGCGCGGCGTGCCCGGCGCGAGCCTGCCGGAGCTCAAGCAGCGCCGGCACGCCCGGGTCGAGGTGGTGGAGGAGCCGGAGGTCAACCTCGGCCAGATCCGCTCGGACGTCACCGTCGACAACACCGTGCCGACCCCGCCGTTCTGGGGCGACCGGATCGTCAAGGGCATCCCGTTCGCCGACTACGCCTCCTGGCTGGACGAGGACGCGCTGTTCAAGGGCCAGTGGGGCCTGAAGGCGGCCCGCAGCGGCGAGGGGCCCTCGTACGAGGAGCTGGTGGAGACCGAGGGCCGGCCGCGGCTGCGGATGTGGCTGGACCGGCTGCAGACCGAGGGCTGGCTGGAGGCGGCCGTGGTCTACGGCTACTACCCGGCCAACTCCAAGGGCGACGACCTGATCGTCTTCCACGAGGACGGCACCGAGCGCACCCGCTTCACCTTCCCCCGCCAGCGGCGCGGGCGCCGGCTCTGCCTGGCCGACTTCTTCCGCCCGGAGGAGACCGGCGTGCGGGACGTGGTCGGCCTCCAGGTGGTCACCATGGGCAACCGGATCTCGGAGGCGGCGAACGAGCTGTTCGCCGACAACTCCTACCGCGACTACCTGGAGCTGCACGGCCTGTCGGTGCAACTGGCCGAGGCGCTGGCCGAGTTCTGGCACGCCCGGGTCCGCTACGAGCTGGGCTTCTCCGGCGAGGACCCGCAGGACGTCAAGGACATGTTCGCGCTCAAGTACCGGGGCGCCCGCTTCTCGCTCGGCTACGGGGCCTGCCCGGAGCTGGAGGACCGCGCCAAGATCGCCGAGCTGCTGAAGCCCGAGCGGATCGGCGTGGTGCTCTCCGAGGAGTTCCAGCTGCACCCGGAGCAGTCCACCGACGCGATCGTCATCCACCACCCGGAGGCGAAGTACTTCAACGCCCGGTAACCCGGGCGCCTCGTTCCGTTCGCTCTTTTCGGGCGAACCGGGCGTATCCTGGATGATCCTGAACGGGCCGGTCCGCTCACCAGCGGGCCGGCCCGTGCCATCCCCGGGGGGTGCTCGAACGCGCCCGGGGGGTACCGACGGAAGGACTCCCGCCATGACCACCTCCACCGCCGCCCGGATCCTCGACCACGGGGACGGCCGCGGCTTGCAGGCGGTGCTGCTGGACATGGACGGGACGCTGGTGGACACCGAGGACTTCTGGTGGCAGGCCGAGGTCACCCTGTTCGCCGAGCTGGGCCACGCGCTGACCGACGAGGACCGGGCCCAGGTGGTCGGCGGTCCGATGACGCGGGTGATCGACTACCTGGTCGGCACCACCGGGGTGGACCTCGCCCCGGCGGACCTGACGGTGCTGATCAACCAGCGCTTCGTCGACCTGCTGGCGGGCGGCGTGCCGCTCATGCCGGGCGCCGAACGCCTCCTCAACACCCTGGCCGCGCACGGGATTCCGGCCGTCCTGGTGACCGCCTCGCACCGGCACGTGGTGGACATCGTGCTGCGCTCGCTGGGCTCCCACCACTTCGCCTTCACGGTCGCGGGGGACGAGGTGCCGCGCACCAAGCCGCACCCGGACCCGTACCTGGAGGCGGCCCGGCGGCTGGGCGCGGACCCGGCCCGCTGCGTGGTGGTCGAGGACGCGCCGACCGGGGTGCGGGCGGCCGAGGCGGCGGGCTGCCCGGTCGTCGCGGTGCCCTCGGTGGCGCCGATCGAGCCGGCCCCGGGGCGGCTGGTGCGCTCCTCGCTGGAGCAGGTCGATCTTGAACTGCTGCGCTCGCTGGTCGCTTCGCGGGTGTGATTGTCATCTCATTGCGAGGGTGCTCTACTCGCCGGTAAGCGGCCGGATCCAGCCACCGCCGACGGCCGCCCGGGGAGAAAAAGGGCATTGCCTGACAACTCGTCGGGTGTTTCGCGATGCCCTCAACCACCGTGTCCCAAACGTCATCTGCACGGGTATCGGTCGTGCGTGTTCGATATGGCACGCTACTTCAGTTCGTTCCCCTCCCTCGCGCCCTGCCACCGCCGACGACGGGCAACCCCGTCCCGCCCGCGGTCGTACGGGCGCCAGGCCCGCGCACGCCTTCCGCACCGGGAGCGCCCTCGACGCGGGCCGCCGGCCCCGGTCGGACCGCACCCAGAAGGACGCGCCCCGTGAAGACTTCAGCTGAACGCCTGGCAGCACTCGGCTGCGCCGGTCTTGTCGCCGTGACGGCGGCAGGCTGCGGATCGGTCACCGACGCCGTCAAGGGGGACGGCGGCAAGGCGATCGTCATGGGCACCACCCAGCTCACCGGTGTGCTGGACCCGGCCGCCGCCTACGACTCCGGCTCCTGGCTGCTGCTGCGCAACACCTTCCAGTCGCTGCTCACCTTCCCGGCGGCCTCCAGCGCCCCCTCCCCGGACGCCGCGCAGTCCTGCGAGTTCACCGCGGGCGACGCCACCCAGTACCACTGCACCATGCGGACCGGCCTGAAGTTCTCCAACGGCCACCCGCTGACCGCGGCCGACGTGGTGTTCTCGATCGAGCGCACCAAGAAGATCAACGACCAGAACGGCGCGGCCCCCCTGCTCTCCTCGATCAGGAGCGTCGAGGCCAAGGGCGACACCGAGGTGGTCTTCCACCTCTCCACGCCCGACGCCACCCTGCCGGCCAAGCTGGCCGGCCCGGCCGGCGCCATCCTCGACCACCAGGCCTACCCGGCCGACAAGGTCGTCCCCAACGACAAGCTGATCGGCTCCGGCCCGTACCGCTTCGAGACGGTCGAGGTCATGGGCGGCAACGGCGACACCGCCAAGCAGCTGGGCAAGGTCGTCCTGGTGCCCAACGACAAGTACAGCGGCGAGGCCAAGCTCCGGAACAGCAAGTTCACCATCCGGTACTTCGACAAGCCCGCCGACCTGAAGGCCGCGCTGGACAAGGGCGACGTCGACCTCACCGACAACAGCCTGGACCCGAACACCGCCGCCCAGATGCACTCCGACCAGCAGGGCGGCAAGACCGACCTCCAGGTCGTCGAGGGCGACAGCAACGACACCCGCTCGCTGGTCTTCAACACCAAGGACCCGGTCGCCGGCAACGTCGCCGTCCGCCAGGCCGCCGCCCAGCTGCTCGACCGCAAGTCGCTCGCCCGCGACGTCTTCGCCCGGACCGTCCAGCCGCTGTACGCGATGGTCCCGGCCGGCGTCACCGGCCACACCACGGCCTTCTTCGACCGCTACGGCGACCAGGACAGCGGCAAGGCCAAGAAGATCCTCACCGACGCCAAGGTCCAGCTCCCGGTCAAGCTCACCCTCACCTGGTCGCGCTCGCGGGCCGGCAGCGCCGAGCCCGAGACCCTGAAGAAGCAGCTGGAGGCCGGCGGCCTGTTCCAGGTGACCGTCCAGACGGAGCCGGACTGGGACAAGTACCGGGCCGGCTGGTCCGAGGGCCGCTACCAGGCGTACCTCATCGGCTGGTTCGCCGACTACCCGGACCCGGACAACTACATCGCCCCGCTGCTCATCGACGGCGGCGCGTACCACCACGGCTGGGACGACCCGCGGATCAGCCAGAAGCTGGTGCCGGACGGCCTCAAGCAGGCCGACCGCAGCGCCGCGGTGGCCGGCTACGCCCAGATCCAGCAGATCGTCGCCGAGAACGCGCCGCTCATCCCGCTGTACCAGAACAAGGGCTTCTTCGCGTCGCGTTCGTACATCACCGGCGTCGAGTCGACCATCGACACCACCGGCGTGTTCCGCTTCTGGGAGATCAGCCGCAGCGCCGGCAAGTAGGCGACCGGACGACACCCCTCAACACGGCGGCCCGCCCGCCTTCCCCCTGGGTGCACGGGGAAGGCGGGCGGGCCGTCGGCACGTTCGGCCGGACAGGGCCTACAGGGCGCCCGGGCGCACCAGCCCGCTCTCGTACGCGTACACCGCCGCCTGCACCCGGTCGCGCAGCTGGAGCTTGGTCAGCACATGGCCGACGTGCGTCTTCACGGTGGTCTCGCTGACGAACAGTTCGGCCGCGATCTCCGCGTTCGAGAGCCCGCGTGCCACCAGCTTCAGCACCTCCAGCTCACGCTCGGTCAGCGCGCTCAGCGCCTGCGGCGGCGCCTCCTCGCCCGAGGGCAGCTTGGTGGCGTACATGTCCAGCAGCCGGCGGGTGATGCTCGGCGCCAGCATCGCCGCGCCGTCCGCCACCACCCGGATCGCCTGCACCAGTTCCTCCGCCGGGACGTCCTTCAGCAGGAAGCCGCTGGCGCCCGCACGCAGCGCCTCCACCACGTACTCGTCCAGGTCGAAGGTGGTCAGCACCAGCACCTTGGCCGGGCCGTCCCGACCGGGGCCGGCGATCCTGCGGGTCGCCTCGACGCCGTCCATCCTGGGCATCCGGATGTCCATCAGCACCACGTCGGGCTGCAGCGCCCGCACCTGGTCCAGCGCCTGCTGACCGTCGCCGGCCTCACCGACCACGACCAGGTCGGACTCGGCCTCCAGGATCATCCGGAAACCGGTGCGCAGCAGCGGCTGGTCGTCGACCAGCAGCACTCGGATCGTCACTAGGACTCCTTGCTCATCTGATCCCCCGTGGGATCGTCTTCGTCAGACGTACGCGACAGCGGCAGCGGGTACGGCGGGGGAGTGCCGCCGAACTCCGGGCAACTGGCCTGGTGGTCGCACCAGTCGCAGAGGCGGTTGCGGGTCGCCGGGAACTCCCCGGTGGCCACCGCGTGGGTGATCCGCTCCCAGAGCGCCCGCAGCTTGCGCTCCACCGCGAGCAGGTCGGCCTCGTCCGGGTCGTAGCTGACCACGTCCCCGCCCCCGCCGAGGTAGACCAGCTGGAGCCGCTTGGGGACGACGCCCTTCCAGCGCCACACCACGAGCGCGTAGAACTTCATCTGGAACATCGCCTTGCCCTCGAAGTCCCGCGAGGGCGCCCGGCCGGTCTTGTAGTCCACCAGCCGGACCTCGCCGCTCGGGGCGACGTCCACCCGGTCGATGTAGCCGCGCAGCAGCAGCCCCGACTCCAGGGCCGTCTCCACGTACAGCTCGCGCTCCACCGGGTGCAGCCGGGTCGGGTCCTCCAGCCGGAACCACTGGCCGACCAGCTTCTCGGCGTCCGCCAGCCAGCGGGCGAGCGCCGCGCCGTCCGGATCGTCCGGGAACAGCGAGCCCAGCTCCGGGCGCTCGCCCAGCAGCCGCTCCCACTGCGGGCGCAGCAGGCCCAGCGCCCGCTCCGGTGTCCGCTCGGTCGCGGGGCTGTCGAAGAGCCGCTCCAGCACCGCGTGCACCAGCGTGCCCCTGGTCGCCGCCGCGCTCGGCGGCTCGGGCAGCCGGTCGATCACCCGCAGCCGGTACAGCAGGGGACAGGTCAGGAAGTCCCCCGCCCGGGACGGGGACAGGCCGGTCGGGGGCGCCGCCGGGCGCGCCGGGGCCCCGGCGGCGCTGGTGGTGTCGGTCTGCTGCATGCCTCCGACCCTATTGCCCTTCGCTGTCATCCTGCTGCCACGGTGCTGCCACACCGCGCGGCACAGTGGGTATGAAGCCTGACAGAGGGCCGCACGCCACCGGAGGGCCGCGATCACGTAGCGTGGGCGCACCGGGGCACGACGGGGCAGACGACCGAAGGGATCACGGTGAGCGACAGCAGGGGGCAGCAGACCTCCGACCAGCCACCGCAGGACGACGGCGGCCGCCCGGCAGGGCGACCGCCGAGGCCGCCCGAGCGCGGCAGCGGCCTCCTGGTGGGCCGCCCCTTCGGCGTGCCCATCTACGTGACCCCCTCCTGGTTCGTCATCGCCGCGCTGATCACCTGGGTGTTCGGCGGCCAGCTCGGCGACGTCCTGCCGGACCTCGGCGCCGCCCGCTACCTGCTCGCGTTCTTCTTCGCGGTCGCCTTCTACGCCTCCGTCCTGGTGCACGAGCTCGCTCACACCCTGGTCGCGCTGCGCTACAGGCTCGGTGTACGGCGGATCCAGCTGCAGTTCTTCGGCGGCGTCTCCGAGATCGAGAACGAGGCCGAGAGCCCGTGGCGCGAGTTCTGGCTGGCCTTCGTCGGCCCGCTGCTCTCGCTGGTGCTCGGCGGCGTGTTCTACCTCGCGATGCAGGCCGTGGAGCTCTCCACGGTGCCCGGGGTGCTGCTCACCGGGCTGATGGTCTCCAACCTGGTGGTCGCCGCGTTCAACCTGCTGCCCGGCCTGCCGCTGGACGGCGGCCGGATGCTGCGCGCGGTCGTCTGGGCGATCAGCGGCAAGGCGATGACCGGCACGGTCGCCGCCGCCTGGGTCGGCCGGGCGCTGGCCGTCGTGGTGCTGATCGGCCTGCCGCTGTTCAGCGCCGCCCGCGGGATCGAGCGCACCACGACCGACACCCTGGTGGACGCGGTGCTGGCCGCCGTCCTCGCCGCGATCATCTGGAACGGCGCCACCGGGAGCCTGCGCAACGCCCGGCTCAAGGAGGTGCTGCCCGGCCTGCGGCTGCGCGAGCTCGCCCGCCGGACCGTCGAGGTCACCGCCGACACCCCGCTCGGCGAGGCGCTGCGCCGGGCCCGCGAGGCCCAGGCCGGCGCGGTCGTGGTGGTGGACGGCCGGGGCGACCCGATCGGCATCGTCCGCGAGTCCGCCGTCCGCGCGGTGCCCGAGCACCGCCGCCCGTGGGTCGCCGTCGGCCCGCTCGCCCGCGACCTCGAACCCGGCCTGCGGCTGGACGCCGACCTCGGCGGCGAGGACCTGCTGCGCGCCGTCCAGGCGACCCCGGCCGGGGAGTACCTGGTGGTCGAGGCGGACGGCCGGGTGTTCGGCGTCGCCGCGCTCACCGACATCGAGCAGCGCCTCACCGCCGCCGTCGCCGGCCGGTGATCACTCTGGTCGGGCGGACCGTCCGCTTCCCTTAGGATTGACCGCATGTCCGAACCGACCGGTGCCACCCGCCGACGCGGGCCCTTCCAGGTCGGGGACCAGGTCCAGCTGACCGACCCCAAGGGCCGCCACTACACGTTCACGCTCCAGGCCGGGAACCAGTTCCACACCCACAAGGGTGCGTTCCCGCACGACGAGCTGATCGGCGCCCCCGAGGGCACGGTCGTGCGCACCACGGGGAACGTCCCGTACCTCGCGCTGCGCCCCCTGCTCCCCGACTACGTCCTGTCCATGCCGCGCGGCGCCGCCGTGATCTACCCCAAGGACGCGGGGCAGATCCTGGCCATGGCCGACATCTTCGCCGGCGCCCGCGTCGTCGAGGCCGGTGTCGGCTCGGGCGCGCTCTCCACCTACCTGCTGCGCGCCGTCGGCGACACCGGCATGCTGGCCTCGTACGAGCGCCGGCAGGACTTCGCCGACATCGCCAAGGGCAACGTCGAGCGCTACTTCGGCGGGCCGCACCCGGCGTGGAAGCTCACCGTCGGCGACCTCCAGGACAACCTGGTCGAGGCCGACGTCGACCGCGTCATCCTCGACATGCTCGCCCCCTGGGAGTGCCTGGACGTCGCCTCCAAGGCGCTCGTCCCCGGCGGCCTGATCTGCTGCTACGTGGCCACCACCACGCAGATGTCCAAGACCGTCGAGGCACTGCGCGACCACGGCACCTTCACCGAGCCGCAGGCCTGGGAGACCATGGTCCGCACCTGGCACCTGGAGGGCCTGGCCGTCCGCCCGGACCACCGGATGATCGGCCACACCGGCTTCCTGCTCACCGCCCGCCGCCTCGCCGACGGCGTCGAGCCGCCGCTGCGCCGCCGCCGCCCGGCCAAGGGCGCGTACGGCGAGGACTACGACAACGGGGGCTCGGAGTCGACTCTGCGGGAGCGCGCCGCGGCCCGTGCCGCGGCCCGCGCCGTCGAGACCGAGCAGCCCGACCTGGGCTGACCGGGATCGCTTCCCAGGGGTGGTACGAGCCTGCTCGTGCCACCCCTCGGCATTTCGGCCGCCGGCGTGTGGGACGATGCTCGCGCACGCAGACCAGCTCCTGGGAGCACTGGAGGGGACGCCTGGTGGAGACCGCGGTCGGGACGACGGCTGGACAGCAGACACCGCGGGGCCGCACCGGGCCCGGGCACGCGCGCACCGCCCCCTGGCACTGGGCCCTGGCCCTGGCCGGCTGCGGCGCGGTGGTGGCCTCGGCCCTCGCCGCCGGCCCCGCGACCGGCACCCCGGTGCCCCTGCACGGCACTCCCAAGGCCCTCGGGGCGAGCGCCGCCCCCGACCCGGCCAAGGCCCAACTTCCGCTCGACTGCGGCCCGTTCCCGGTCGCGACGGCCATCAGCATGCCAGCCGACCTGGGCGACGGGCGGCCCGGCACGGTCGTCGCCGCGCACTGCGCGGCCGAGAACGGCACGCCGCCGGACGCCGTCTACCTGCTCGGCTTCGGCCCGGGCGAGCGCCCGGTGGTGCTGGCCACGCTCCTCTCCGAGCGCGAGAACCTCACCCTCGGCCGGCTCGCGCTGCGCTCCGACGGCGCCATCACCGGTCACGCGCAGGGGTATTCGAGCGACGAGGTGCCGCGCTTCCGCCCTGACATCTCACTCGACCTCACCTGGATGCGCAAGGGCGGCGGCTGGGAACGCTCCCAGACCGCCGCCCCGGTCAGCCAGACCTGAGGGGGAGGACGCGTCAGTCCGCGTCCGGCCCGTACACCTCGACCCGGTCGGTGACCCGGCGCACGTGGATGCAGTCGCCGGGGCACTCCTTCGCCGAGTCCACCACGTCCTGAAGGATCGTCAGCGGCACCGGGGCGGTCTGCCCGGGCTGCTGGCGCAGCTCGTCGTCCGGCCCCTTCACGTAGGCGAGGCCGTCGATGTCCAGCTCGAAGACCTCGGGTGCGTACTGCACGCAGATGCCGTCGCCGGTGCACAGATCCTGGTCGATCCACACCTCCAGCTGTTCGGCCGCCGTGGCCGTCTGCTCGGTTACCGACATGGTCCCCTGCCGTTTCTGTCCCGGGTCGCCCCTTTTCCGGGGGCAATCCCGCCATTCGTACAACGATCGGACCCAGGTGCCCGGTCGCGATCGGATATCACTTCGCTCGACGATACATCTGGCCCGCTTTGGGTGGTGAGCGGTGGGTATCCCCTTAGCAGAGGGGAAGCACGCTGGGGCGAAGATCGGACACGCCCGTTCCATCTTTCTTGATCTAGGGGTTTACGGACCCCTGGTCCCAGGTAGGGTCTGGAAGCGTCCAGCTCCCCGGAGGAGGTGAGGACCGTGGCAGCCCACGATGACGACTACAACCGCAGCACCGGCAGGCCCGCTCGTGGTTCCGACGAGGCCGCTCAGGTCTCGTTCCTTGAGCAGGAAATCGCTGTGCTGCGCCGCAAGCTCGCCGACTCGCCGCGCAATTCGAGGATCCTCGAAGAGCGGATCGTCGAGCTCCAGACCAACCTGGCCGGAGTGTCCGCCCAGAACGAACGGCTCGCCTCCACCCTGCGAGAGGCCCGCGACCAGATCGTGGCCCTCAAGGAGGAAGTGGACCGGCTGGCACAGCCCCCGGCCGGGTTCGGCACCTTCCTCGAGGCCAACGAGGACGGCACCGCCGACATCTTCACCGGGGGGCGCAAGCTCCGCGTGAACGTCAGCCCCAACGTCGCCCTCGACGAACTGCGGCGTGGCCAGGAGGTGATGCTCAACGAGGCCCTCAACATCGTGGACGCGATGGCCTTCGAGCGCATCGGCGAGATCGTCACCCTCAAGGAGATCCTCGAGGACGGCGAACGCGCCCTGGTCGTCGGCCACACCGACGAGGAGCGGGTGGTGCGCCTCGCCGAACCGCTGCGCGAGCTCACCATCCGGGCGGGGGACGCCCTGCTGCTGGAGCCCCGCTCCGGCTACGTGTACGAGGTCGTGCCGAAGTCCGAGGTCGAGGAGCTGGTCCTCGAAGAGGTCCCGGACATCGACTACCGCCAGATCGGCGGACTGAGCAACCAGATCGAGCTGATCCGGGACGCGGTCGAGCTGCCCTACCTGCATGCCGACCTCTTCAAGGAGTACGAGCTGCGCCCGCCCAAGGGCGTGCTGCTCTACGGCCCGCCCGGCTGCGGCAAGACGCTGATCGCCAAGGCGGTCGCCAACTCGCTGGCCAAGAAGGTCGCCGAGGTCACCGGACGCCCCCAGGGGAAGAGCTACTTCCTCAACATCAAGGGCCCCGAACTGCTCAACAAGTACGTGGGCGAGACCGAGCGGCAGATCCGCCTGGTCTTCCAGCGGGCCCGGGAGAAGGCGAGCGAGGGCACGCCCGTCATCGTCTTCTTCGACGAGATGGAGTCGCTGTTCCGCACCCGCGGTTCCGGCGTCAGCTCGGACGTGGAGAACACCATCGTCCCGCAGCTGCTCGCCGAGATCGACGGTGTGGAGGGCCTGGAGAACGTCATCGTCATCGGCGCCTCGAACCGCGAGGACATGATCGACCCGGCGATCCTGCGGCCCGGCCGCCTGGACGTCAAGATCAAGATCGAGCGCCCGGACGCCGAGGCCGCGAGGGACATCTTCTCCAAGTACCTCAAGGAGTCGCTGCCGTTCCACCCGGACGACCTCAAGGAGCACGACGGCTCCCTGGGCACCACGGTGGCCGCGATGATCCAGTCGGTCGTGGAGCGGATGTACTCCGAGACCGAGGAGAACCGCTTCCTGGAGGTCACCTACGCCAACGGTGACAAGGAGGTCCTGTACTTCAAGGACTTCAACTCCGGCGCGATGATCCAGAACATCGTCGACCGCGCGAAGAAGATGGCCATCAAGGACTTCCTCGACCACGGTCAGCGCGGTCTGCGCGTCTCCCACCTGCTCGCCGCCTGCGTGGACGAGTTCAAGGAGAACGAGGACCTCCCGAACACCACCAACCCGGACGACTGGGCCCGCATCTCCGGCAAGAAGGGCGAGCGGATCGTCTTCATCCGCACGCTGGTCACCGGC
Source organism: Kitasatospora sp. NPDC059812 (assembly GCF_042732075.1). NCBI lineage: Bacteria > Bacillati > Actinomycetota > Actinomycetes > Kitasatosporales > Streptomycetaceae > Kitasatospora > Kitasatospora sp. NPDC059812. The sequence goes on along the minus strand of NZ_JBHWIO010000016.1, from coordinate 63,708 downwards.
AAGCAGGGCGCCGAGTCCGGCCGCTCGATCGACACTGTCGCCAACACGGGGCAGTACCTGTAAGCACACGGTGAGACCGGGCCGCCCGGCGGTCCCCGGAACAGCACGCACCCCGTCCGGCTGTGGCGCCTCGCGGCCCCGCAGCCGGACGGCGCGTCTCGGGGTCCGCCCGTCGGTGCCGGGTTCTAGGCTCGACCCACCGATCGCGGGCAGAACGCCGGCGCCGGTGTTGTTCAGCGGTACGTCGGCGTGCTCCGCCCGTGGGGGGCGGCGCACCGGGCAAGGAGGGCCGCATGACCGTACGGCGCGTGATGGGCATCGAGACCGAGTACGGGATCTCCGTGCCCGGGCACCCCAACGCCAACGCCATGCTCACCTCGTCCCAGATCGTCAACGCGTACGCGGCGGCGATGCACCGGGCGCGGCGGGCCCGCTGGGACTTCGAGGAGGAGAACCCGCTGCGTGACGCCCGGGGCTTCGACCTGGCGCGCGAGGTGGCGGACGCCAGCCAGCTGACCGACGAGGACATCGGCCTGGCCAACGTCATCCTCACCAACGGGGCCCGGTTCTACGTGGACCACGCGCACCCCGAGTACAGCTCGCCAGAGGTCACCAACCCGCGCGACGCCGTGCTCTGGGACAAGGCCGGCGAGCGGATCATGGCCGCCGCCGCGCAACGCGCGCTGGAACTGCCCAACGGGCAGAACATCCACCTGTACAAGAACAACACCGACAACAAGGGCGCCTCCTACGGCACCCACGAGAACTACCTGATGAAGCGGGCGACGCCGTTCGCCGACATCGTCCGCCACCTCACCCCGTTCTTCGTCTCCCGCCAGGTGGTCACCGGCGCCGGCCGGGTCGGCATCGGCCAGGACGGTTCGACGCACGGCTTCCAGATCAGCCAGCGGGCCGACTACTTCGAGGTCGAGGTCGGCCTGGAGACCACGCTCAAGCGCCCGATCATCAACACCCGGGACGAACCGCACGCCGACGCGGAGAAGTACCGCCGGCTGCACGTGATCATCGGGGACGCCAACCTCTCCGAGATCTCCACCTACCTCAAACTGGGCACCACCTCACTGGTCCTGTCGATGATCGAGGACTCCTTCATCGCCTCCGACCTCGCCGTCGACCAGCCGGTGCGCACCCTGCACCGGGTCTCCCATGACCCCACGCTCAAGCACCTGATCACCCTGCGCAACGGGCGCAAACTCACCGCCGTCCAGCTCCAGCTGGAGTACTTCGAGCTGGCCCGCAAGTACGTCGAGGACCGCTACGGCACCGACGCGGACGAGCAGACACTGGACGTGCTGGCCCGCTGGGAGGACGTCCTCGGCCGGCTGGAGCGCGATCCGATGTCGCTCTCCCGGCAACTGGACTGGATCGCCAAGCGGGAGATCCTGGAGGGCTACCGCAGCCGGGACGCCCTGGGGTGGGAGAATCCGCGGCTGCACCTGGTCGACCTCCAGTACAGCGACGTACGGCCCGACAAGGGCCTCTACAACCGGCTGGTGGCCCGCGGCCGCTTCGAGCGGCTGGTGACCGAGGCGGAGGTCGAGCGGGCCGTCTCCAAGCCCCCGGAGGACACCCGGGCGTACTTCCGCGGGCGCTGCCTCGAGCAGTACGCCGACCACGTCGCCGCGGCCTCCTGGGACTCGGTGATCTTCGACCTGCCGGGCCGGGACTCGTTGCAGCGGGTGCCCACGCTGGAGCCGCTGCGGGGCACCCGCAACCACGTCAAGGAGCTGCTGGACCGCTGTCGCACCGCGGAGGACCTGCTGCGGGTCCTCTCCGGCGGGTAACTTTTCGATCACCATGGGTGAACGTCCGCCGAATGGGAATCATCCGGGGTGGCAGCGGGTGTTGGACAGGAAGCGCCACCGGCAAACCGGGAGCGGCAGTCGCACCTTGTGTATAGGGTCGGTGCAGCAAGCAACGACCAAACCGTGCCAGAAGAATCGAGCGGGGTGAGGGAAATGGCGAGCAAGGACACCGGCGGCGGCCAGCAGCGGGCGAACCGCTCCTCCGAGGAGGTCGAGGAGCAGGCCGCGGAAACCCAGAATTCCGACGACCTCAAGGAGCGCCAGGAAAAGCTGAGCGACGACGTCGACGCGGTGCTGGACGAAATCGACGAGGTCCTCGAGTCGAATGCGGAGGATTTCGTCCGCGGATTCGTGCAGAAGGGCGGGCAATAGCCCGTCCCCGGTATTCGGGAATTCACGGTCGAGACCGTCGAGGGCGGTCGGGCGGCGAGGGCCGCCCGGCCGTCCGGCACCGGCCCCCTGCGCGCGTGGACAGTGATCTCCGGGCGGGTAGGGTGCGGGCAACGCGAGCTTCAAGCTACCTGGAAGGAATCGTGTGGAAGCCAACACTCGTGGCACCGGGCGTCTACCGGCTGCCTTCCTGACCCCGGGGTCCTCCTCCTTCGTGGACTTCCTCGCCGAGCACCGGCCGGAGCTGATCCCCGGCCACCGCGGGCTCCCCGCGGGGGCCGTGATCGAGGCCCCGCACGGGACCACCATCGTGGCCGCGGTGTTCGACGGCGGCGTGGTGATCGCCGGTGACCGCCGGGCGACGATGGGCAACGTGATCGCCCAGCGCGACATGGAGAAGGTGTTCCCGGCCGACGAGTACAGCGCGGTCGGCATCGCCGGCACCGCCGGCCTCGCCATCGAGATGGTCCGGCTGTTCCAACTGGAGCTGGAGCACTACGAGAAGATCGAGGGCGCGGTGCTCTCGCTGGAGGGCAAGGCCAACCGGCTCACCGCCATGATCCGGGGCAACCTGGGCATGGCGATGCAGGGCCTGGCGGTCGTCCCGCTGTTCGCCGGCTACGACCTGGACCTCGGCCGCGGCCGGATCTTCAACTACGACGTCACCGGCGGGCGTTCCGAGGAGCGCGGCTTCGCCGCCACCGGCTCGGGCTCGGTCTTCGCCCGCGGCTCGATGAAGAAGCTCTACCGCGACGGCCTGACGGCCGACCAGGCCGCCACACTGGTCGTCCAGGCGCTGTACGACGCGGCCGACGACGACTCCGCCACCGGCGGCCCCGACCTCGCCCGCAAGATCTTCCCGATCGTCTCGCTGATCACCGAAGAAGGCTTCCGCCGGCTCACCGACGCGGAGGTCACCGAGATCGCGGTCGCGATCACCGACGAGCGCCGCTCGCACCCCAACGGCCCGCAGGCCCCGCTGCTCTAGCCATCACCTCTCAGGAAAGGGACGACCGCCGGTGTCGACACCGTTCTACGTCTCGCCCCAGCAGGCCATGGCGGACCGCGCGGAGTACGCCCGCAAGGGCATCGCGCGCGGCCGCAGCGTGGTCGTGCTCACCTACGCCGACGGCATCGTCTTCGTCGCGGAGAACACCTCCAGAGCGCTTCACAAGGTCTCCGAGATCTACGACAAGATCGCCTTCGCGGCGGTCGGCCGCTACAACGAGTTCGAGAACCTGCGCATCGGCGGCGTCCGCTACGCCGACCTGCGCGGCTACTCCTACGACCGGGCCGACGTCACCGCCCGGGGCCTGGCCAACGTCTACGCCCAGACGCTCGGCACCATCTTCTCCTCGGTCGGCGAGAAGCCCTACGAGGTCGAGCTGATCGTGGCCGAGGTCGGCCGCACCGCGGACGAGGACCAGATCTACCGCCTCACCCCGGACGGCTCGATCGTCGACGAGAAGAACTACGTCGTGGTCGGCGGCAACGCCGACTCGATCGGCAACTACCTGGGCCAGCGCCACCAGGCCGGGATGGGCCTCACCGAGGTGGTCCGGGCCGCCGTGGACTCGCTCGCCCGCGACCCCAACGGCGGCAGCCCGCGCGCCCTCACCCCGGAGCAGCTGGAGGTGGCCGTCCTCGACCGCCAGCGGTTCCAGCAGCGCAAGTTCAAGCGCATCCTGGGCAACCAGCTCGCCCGGCTGCTCGACGGCGACCAGTCCGCCGAGTCGGACGACGAGGACAACCCGGCGGACACCGCGCCGGAGTAGCAGTGCCTGCGGAGTCCCGTACGGCGGCCGGAAGGAGGCCGTACGGGACTCCGGTGCCCCTGCGGCGGCCCAGTCGTCGTGGAGGCGGTTTCGGACAGCTCCGACACAGAATGGAGTGCTCATGGACCGCCGGATTTTCGGGCTGGAGAACGAGTACGGCGTGACCTGCACGTTCCGCGGGCAGCGCAGGCTGTCGCCGGACGAGGTGGCGCGGTACTTGTTCCGCCGGGTCGTCTCCTGGGGCCGCAGCAGCAACGTCTTCCTGCGCAACGGCGCCCGGCTGTACCTCGACGTCGGCTCCCACCCCGAGTACGCCACCCCCGAGTGCGACGACGTGACCGAGCTGGTGACGCACGACAAGGCGGGCGAGCGGATCCTCGAAGGACTCCTGGTCGACGCCGAGCGGCGGCTGCACGAGGAGGGCATCGCGGGGGACGTCTACCTGTTCAAGAACAACACCGACTCGGCCGGCAACTCCTACGGCTGCCACGAGAACTACCTGGTGGCCCGGCACGGCGAGTTCTCCCGGCTGGCCGACGTGCTGATCCCCTTCCTGGTGACCCGCCAGCTGATCTGCGGCGCCGGCAAGGTGCTGCAGACCCCGCGCGGCGCGGTCTACTGCGTCAGCCAGCGCGCCGAGCACATCTGGGAGGGCGTCAGCTCCGCCACCACCCGCTCCCGCCCGATCATCAACACCCGCGACGAGCCGCACGCGGACGCCGAGCGCTACCGCCGGCTGCACGTGATCGTCGGCGACTCCAACATGTCGGAGACCACGACGCTGCTCAAGGTCGGCGCCACCGACCTGGTGCTGCGGCTGATCGAGGCCGGCGTGGTGATGCGCGACCTCACCCTGGAGAACCCGATCCGGGCGATCCGCGAGGTCAGCCACGACCTCACCGGCACCCACCAGGTGCGGCTCGCCAACGGGCGCGAGGCCAGCGCGCTGGACATCCAGGAGGAGTACTACACCAAGGCGCTGGAGTTCGCCGACCGCAAGGGCATCAACACCGGCACCATCGGCCAGGTGCTCGAACTGTGGGGCCGGACCCTGGAGGCCGTCCGCACCGAGAACCTGGACCAGGTGGCCACCGAGATCGACTGGATCATGAAGTACAAGCTCATCGAGCGCTACCGCGAGAAGCACCAGATGAGCATGTCCAACCCGCGGGTGGCCCAGATCGACCTGGCGTACCACGACATCCACCGCCGGCGCGGCCTGTTCTACCTGCTCCAGGGCAAGGGCCAGGCGAAGCGGGTGACCACCGACCTCAAGACCTTCGAGGCCAAGTCCATCCCGCCGCAGACCACCCGGGCCCGGCTGCGCGGGGACTTCATCCGCCGGGCGCAGGAGCAGCGCCGGGACTTCACGGTGGACTGGGTGCACCTGAAGCTGAACGACCAGGCGCAGCGCACGGTGCTCTGCAAGGACCCGTTCCGCTCGGTGGACGAGCGGGTGGAGAAGCTGATCGCCGGGATGTGACCCCCGCAGGGGATCCCAGGTTTGTGATCAAGGCGGTGTCCGGCCCCGGTGGTGTCTACCGGGGCCGGACACCGTCCGGGCATACGCTGTCCGTCGAAGTCAGGAGAGCCGACCTCGATCGACAGTTAGGACCACCGTGCGCCGCACCGCCGGTTTGCTACTCACCCTGCCCCTGCTGCTGGCGGTCGCCTGCAGCAGTTCGCCCAAGGCGGCCGGCCCGGCGACTCCGTCCGCGGCGAGCGCGCCTCCGACGGTGCCCGCGCCGGTCGGCGAGGCGTCGCCGATGCCCACGCTCTCGGAGGGCGGTTTCGGCAGCAAGGCCACCATCACCCTCCCGGAGGGCCAGCCCGGCGGCCAGTTCGTGGTGAACACCGTCAGCGAGGGCGAGCGGTCGACGGTCAACAAGGGCGACTGGGTGACGGTCAACTACACGGCGAAGGACTGGACCACCGGCAAGGACCTGCCCAGCTCGTACGACCCGAGCGGGAAGCCGCAGCTCTACCAGGCCGGCAGCGGACAGCTCGTGCCGGCGCTGGACCAGAGCGTGATCGGCAAGAAGGTCGGCAGCCGGCTGCTGGTGGTCGCCCCGCCGGCGGCGGCCTTCGGCGAGCAGGGCAGCACCCAGCTCGGCGTCAACAAGGGCGACACCGTGGTGTTCGTCCTGGACATCATGGAGAGCCTGCCGCAGGACTCCACGCTGACCGGCGCCATGACCCCGCCGCCGGCGACGATGCCGCAGGTCAAGGACAACGGCAAGGCCCCGGTGGCGATCACCGTGCCGGCCGGGCAGGCCGCGCCCACCGACCTGGAGCAGGCGGTGCTGATCAAGGGCGAGGGCAAGCAGGTCAAGAGCGGGCAGACCCTGGTGGTGCAGTACACCGGGGTGCTCTGGAACAACGGCCAGCAGTTCGACTCCTCCTGGACGCACGGGGGCGCGCAGGCGGTGCAGATCGGCACCGGCAGCGTGATCGAGGGCTGGGACAAGGCGCTGGTCGGCCAGACCGTCGGCAGCCGGATCCTGCTCGTGGTGCCGCCCGCGCTCGGCTACAAGGACCAGGCGCAGGGCTCGGTGCCGCCCAACTCGACGCTGGTCTTCGTGATCGACATCCTGGAAGCTGTTTAGGGAAGCCAGGGAAGCGGTTTAGGGCGGACACGCTCTAGGAAGTCCCCCCGGGGATTCCGTACGCTTGGGCGGACGCTCGTACAACGAAGCGTCCGCCCTCATCCTGAGCTGTCATACTGCCCTCGCACTGTGGCAGGCGCCGCCCGGCGTCGAGGTCCGGGGCGGACGGTGCGACGGCAGACCGGCAGTCAGCACGCCGGTCGCAGACCTGGAAGACCTCGTGGCGAGATGGATGGGGAGTCATGACTGAGAAGACGCCGAGCCCGGGCGGGGCCGACACCGCGGCGAACGACAGCTCCGCGGGTGACCCGGCCGCCTCGCGTCCCGGCGGCCCGCTCCCGGGGGACGGCGAGTCGATCGTCGTCCCGCCGTCGATCCTGAAGCAGCAGGCCGGCTGGGCGCAGCCCGGCGAGCAGCCGCGGGCCTCGGGCGGGACCAAGACGGACGACACCCCGCAGATCTTCGCCTCCACCGTGCGTCGGGGCGACACCTCGGAGGCCGGGTACGACGAGAACCCGCCCGGGGTGGGCCGGCTGGGCGTGATCCTCGGCACGGTGCTGACCTTGCTGCTGGCCGGCAGCGCCGTGACGCTGTACCTGGTGAACAAGGACGGCAAGTCGGACACCGCCGCCAAGCCGGACGCCGCCAAGAGCGCGCCGCCCACGCCGACCGCCGACCCGGTGCCGCCGATCAAGGACAGCGCCAAGGTGCTGCCCACCGTCACCGGTGACTTCGGCAAGAAGGCCGAGATCCAGGTGCCGGGCGAGGCCTCCGACGGCTCCTTCGTGGTGAAGGTGCTGACCGAGGGCACCGGCCCCAAGGTGGACAAGAACTCCTGGACCTCGGTGGACTACACCGCCAAGGACTGGACCACCGGCAAGGACATCCCGAGCTCGTACGACAACAACGGCAAGCCGCAGATCTTCCAGGCCGGCACCGACGCGCTGATCCCGGCGCTGGACCAGGCCGTGGTCGGGAAGAAGGCCGGCAGCCGGGTCCTCGTGGTGGCCCCGCCGGCCGCCGCGTTCGGATCCCAGGGCAAGGCCGACATGTCGATCGGGGCGAAGGACGACCTGGTCTTCGTGATCGACATCCGCAACGCCAACGCGCCCGACTCCGTGGTGAGCGGCACCGTCACGCCGCCGCCCGCGGACTTCCCGCAGGTCAAGGACAACGGCAAGAAGCCGGCCGAGATCACCCCGGTGGCCGGCGCGAAGGACCCGACCGAGCTGAAGTCGCACGTCCTGATCAAGGGCACCGGGCCGGCGGTGGAGAAGGGCGAGAAGGTCGTCGTCCAGTACACCGGCGCGCTGTTCAAGGACGGCAAGATGTTCGACTCCTCGCTCAGCAAGGGCCAGGCGTTCTCCTTCCCGGTCGGCGGTGGCCAGGTCATCCAGGGCTGGGACCAGGGGCTGGTGGGCCAGACCGTCGGCAGTCGGGTGGAACTGGTGATCCCGGCCGCGCTGGCGTACGGCGACAAGGGCCAGGGCGACATCCCGCCGGGCGCACCGCTGGTCTTCGTGGTGGACATCCTGGACGCCGGTCAGGGCTGATCCACTTTCGGGTGACAATGGTGTGCGTGTGACCTTCAGGTCCGGCCGCGTGGCCGGACCACCCCGGGCGGTGGGCGCCCGTACCGTGGTCCGGGAACGGACCGGGGGTGCGGGCGCCCGCCGCTTGGTCGTGACTGCAATGCGAAACGTGAGAAGAGGGACTGTGAGCGTCAACCTCAACGAGAAGCCCGAGATCGACTTCCCGATCGGCGACGCCCCGGCGGACCTGCAGATCCGCGACATCGTCGTCGGTGACGGCGATGAGGCCAAGTCGGGCCAGGTCGTCAAGGTCCGCTACGTCGGCGTGACCTTCGAGACCGGTGAGGAGTTCGACTCCAGCTGGAACCGGGGCACCGCCCCGTTCTCGTTCCCGCTGGGCGCCGGCCGCGTCATCAAGGGCTGGGACCGCGGTGTCGCAGGCATGAAGGTCGGCGGCCGCCGCGAGCTGACCATCCCGTCGCACCTGGCCTACGGCAACCAGTCGCCGACCCCGCTCATCCCGGCGGGCTCGACCCTGATCTTCGTGGTCGACCTGATCGGCGTCTGAGTCGTTCCACACCGTGGGGGGGGCGCGCAGGCGGGGGGCGGGGGCGGGGAGGGGGGGGCGC
>NZ_JBHWIO010000016.1:10821-54940 GCF_042732075.1 Kitasatospora sp. NPDC059812 | reverse complement strand
CTCCCCCCCTCGCGCGCGCGGCGGGGGGCGCGGCGGGGTGTGGGCGCGGGGGGGGGGGGGGGGGTCCCCCCCCCCCCCCGGGCGCCCCCCCCCCGGGCGCCCCCCCCCCCCCCCCCCTCGTCTCCGGAGGCGGCTTTTGCACTGCGTACCGCTACCGGTACGGTCGGTCCCGCCGGGTGACGACCTCCCGGCGGGCGCACCCCGCGCACCCCGCGCACGCGCGGCACACCGGAAGGGTCAGCGATGGCGATCGCCAAGGCAGAGCGGCTGATGAATCTCGCCCTGTGCCTGATGAACACCAGACGTCCGCTCTCCAAGAAGGAGCTGCGGGAATCCATCGAGGCGTACCGCGAGGCCTGGCAGAACAGCAGCGAGGACGCCTTCAACCGGATGTTCGAGCGGGACAAGGACGACCTGCGCGAACTCGGCCTGGTGATCGACGTCGACGAGAGCGCCCTGGACGGCGAACTCGGCTACCTGGCCCGCGCCGACCGCAACCGGCTGCCCGAGATCGCGCTGGACGCCGAGGAGGCGGCCGCGCTGACCCTGGCCGCCCGGGTCTGGCAGCAGGCCAAGATGTCCGGCGCGGCCAGCGGCGCGCTGCAGAAGCTGCGCGCCGCCGGGGTGCCGTTCGCCGAGCCCGAGGGCCGGACCGCCCTGGAGCCGCGCATCCCCGCCCGGGAGGCCGCGTTCGAGCCGCTGCTCACCGCCGCCCGGGACCGTCGCCCAGTCGGCTTCGAGTACCGCAAGGCCGGCGCCGCCGCCGGCGAGCTGCGCACCGTCGAGCCGTGGGCGCTGGAGTGCTGGCGCGGGCACTGGTACCTGGCCGGGTGGGACCGCGACCGCGGCGACGCCCGGGTGTTCCGACTCAGCCGGATCACCGGCAAGGTCCGGGCCAAGGCCGGCGCCTTCCTCGGCACCGTGCCCGAGCACGTCGACGTCCGCGCCACCGTCGCCAAGTTCGCGGGCGAGGGCGCCACCGCCACCGCCACCGTCCGGGTCCGCCGGGGAGCGGGCTTCCCGCTGCGCACCAAGGCGCTGAGCAGCGCGCGGGTGGACGACGGCTGGGACGAGCTGGAGATCCCGTACGGCAACGGGCTGGGCGCCGACCTCGCCGAGTTCGGGCCGGACGTGCTGGTGCTCGGGCCCGAGGAGCTGCGGGCCGACGTGATCGACCGGCTGCGGGCCGTGGCCGGGCTGGACGTGGTGAACGGAAGCGGAGGGGTTCAGGCGTGAGCAACGCGATCGACCAGACGCGGCGGATGCTGTCGCTGGTCACCTACCTGCGCGAGCGCCCCGGCGCCGAGGTGGCCGAGGTGGCCCGTGCGTTCGGGATCTCCGAGCGCGAGCTGATCGGGGACCTCAACGTGCTGCCGATGTGCGGCACCAGCTTCCGCGGCGGCGACCTGCTCGACATCGACACCGACGGCGAGCGGATCTGGTGGCACAACGTCGACGACGTGGCGCAGCCGCTGCGCCTCGCCGCCGACGAGGCCACCGCGCTGCTGGTCGCCGCCCGTGCGGTGGCCGGGCTGCCCGGCCTGCGGGCCGGCGACCGGGAGGCGCTCACCCGGGCCGTCGTCAAGATCGAGAACGCGGCGGGCGAGAGCGCCGCCGGCAGCGCCCGGGTCGGCGTGACCTTCGAGGCGGAGGGCCACGTGTTCGCCGACATCGACCGCGCGCTCAGCGAGGGGCGCCGCCTGTGGCTGCGCTACTACTCGCACGGGCGCGGCGGGATGACCGAGCGCGAGGTCGACCCGATCCGGCTGCTCACCGAGGGCCACACCTACCTTGAGGCCTGGTGCCGCACCTCCGAGGACCACCGGATGTTCCGGCTGGACCGGGTCGCCGAGATCCGGGTGCTGGACGTCCCCGCCGACCCGCCCCGGCGCGAGCCGCGCGATCTGAGCGGCGGGCTGGTCAACCCGTCCGCGGACGACCCCGAGGTGGTCGTCGAGGTCTCCTCCGGCGGGCGCTGGGTGGCCGAGTACTACACCCACGACCGGGCCGAGGAACTGCCCGACGGCGGGCTGCGGATCACCCTGCGCAGCGCCGACCCCTCCCAGCTGCGCCCGCTGGCGCTGCGGCTGGGCCGGGACGGCCGGATCGTCTCGCCGCCCGAGCTGGCCGGGCAGGCCCGCGCGGCCGCCCTGGAGGCGCTGGCCGCGTACGGGGAGCAGACCGTTGCCGACGGGGAGGGGCGGGTCTGATCGGTGGAGCCCGGGACCAGATTCAAGGTGTACTGCTCCGAGTGCCGGGAGAAGGTCGAGCTCCCGGCGGAGGAGTTCCGGCTGACCCTCGGTCGCAGCCCGGCCCAGGCGCACTACAGCTTCGGCTGCCCGCTCTGCGGGGCGGCGGTGCGCAAGCCGGCCGGGGAGAAGATCGTCGCGGCGCTCGTCGGGGCCGGGGTCCGCACCATGCGGCTCGTCCCGGCCGAGGGGTAGCGGGCGCTCTCCTGCGGACCGGGCCGGGGGGGCCGGGCCCGATAGGGTGGGGCGCATGTCCTGGATGCTCGTCGCCGCCGTCCTGCTCGCCACCGCGGGCCTGCTGGTCCTCGGGGTGCTCGCGATCCGGCTCTGGCTGGACGTGCGGGCGCTGGCCAAGGGCGTGGACGCGGCCTCGCGGGCGCTGGCCGAGGCGGCGGGGGAGCTGGCGGAGGCCGTACCGGGGCGGTAGGGCCGTCCGGTGGTGCCCGTCCGGTGGTACCCGCCGGGTAAGGCCGTCCGGTTGTTCCCGTTTGGTAGCGCCCGTTCGGTGGTGCCTGTTCGGTAGCACAGGAGGGCCGTCGGTGGTACGGGGGCTGCTGCGGGGAGGCGGGGGCGGGTTACGCTCTCAGATGGCTCCTGCAGATGGCTCCTGAACTGCGAACCGGGGCCGCTGTCCTGTTCGGGCGGCCGTCGTCGTGGCGTCATCCGCAGCGGTTACCATCCGCGGCGGGGGGCCCGACGGGTCGCCATGAGTGAAGGTGGTCGCGCAATGCGCATCTCGATGACCGCGATCGTGGTGGTCGTGATTTTCGCCGTCCTGCTGTTCGGCGCCAAGCGGCTGCCCGACCTGGCTCGCTCGCTCGGGCAGTCGATGCGGATCCTGAAGAGCGAGACCAAGGCCATGCGCTCGGACGGCGCCGAGGAGGACGCCGCCGCGACGCCGCCTCCGGCGCCCCGGGTCGACGGCGGTTCGGCGACGACCGCGGCCAGGACCATCCAGGCCGCTCCGGGCGCCTCAGGCACCGCCCGCCCGGTGGCCGAGCCCGCCGCCGGGCCGTCCGCGGCCGACGGCGACCGCCCGCGCTGAGCGCGGCGCACGTGACGAACGCGACCACGGAGGCCCGTCGACCGGCGGGCCTCGACGCACGAGTTGAGGACCGGGGTTGAGCAAGCTCTCCAAGGCGTCGAAGGCGTCCAAGGATCCTGAGGGACGGATGGCCCTCACCGACCACCTGCGGGAACTGCGCAACCGCGTGGTCAAGTCGGTCCTGGCGATCGTGGTGATCACCATCGTGGCGGCGATCTACCACAGGCAGATCGAGAACTTCCTGCTGGAGCCGCTGCCGCGCTGCACACCGGAGACCGCCAACCAGTTCAAGGGCAAGTGCGCCCAGGTCTCCAACATCGGTCTGACCGCCGGTTTCACCTGGATGCTCAAGGTGTCGCTGACGGCCGGTGTGGTCGCGACCGTGCCGATCTGGCTCTACCAGGTCTGGGCCTTCGTGGCACCCGGTCTGCACCGGCACGAGAAGAAGTACGCCGTCATCTTCATGCTGTGCGGGGCGCCGCTCTTCCTGGCCGGTGTGGGCTGCGCCATCCTGGTGCTGCCGACCACCGTCGACGTGCTGATCTCGTTCACCCCGGACAAGACCACGCCGATCCTGCCGCCCGAGGACTACCTCGACATCGCCACCCGGATGGTGCTGGTCTTCGGCTTGGCCTTCGAGTTCCCGCTGCTGCTGGTGATGATGAACATGGTCGGCATGGTCACCGGCAAGCGGCTGCTCGGCTGGTGGCGCGGCATGGTCATGGGCATCACGGTCTTCGCCGCCTTCGCCACCCCGAGCGCCGATCCGGTGAGCATGCTCACGCTGGCCGCGCCGATCTGGGCGTTCTACTTCCTCGCGGTGGGCATCGCGATCTTCAACGACAGGCGCAAGGAGCGCCGCAACCCCGACGCCGGGCTGAGCGACGAGGAGGCCTCGGAGCTGGACCTCTCGGTGCAGCCGGTGGCCGGTACGGAGATGGTCCAGGCCTCGGCCGCGCCGACGGCGGGCGCCCCGGTGCCGGCCGCCCGTCACGAGCAGATCGACGACATCACCTGAGCCGGTAGCGCACCCTGAGGCCCCGGCCCGCCGCCCGACGCGGTGGGCCGGGGCCTTTTGGCTGCTCCGGCCCGGTGAGCCCGGCCTTTTGGCTGCTCCGGCCCGGTTCGGGATTCGGCGGGTGGTCTTGGCACGATGGATGGCATGTGACATATTACTGACGTGCTCAAGACGCAGAGACCTCCCCTGGATGTCGTCGTGGTCGGCGCCGGCGTGGTCGGCGCCGCCTGCGCCTACTACGCGGCCCGCGCCGGGCTCACCGTCGCCGTCGTCGACCGCGGACCGGTGGCCGGCGGCACCACCGGCGCCGGCGAGGGCAACCTGCTGGTCTCCGACAAGGAGCCCGGGCCCGAACTCGACCTCGCCCTGCTCAGCACCCGGCTCTGGCACGACCTCGCCGAACACCTCGGCGCGGCCGTCGAGTACGAGCCCAAGGGCGGCGTGGTGATCGCCTCCACCCCGGCCGGGCAGGACGCCCTGCGGGCCTTCGCGGTCGGCCAGGCCGCCGCCGGCGTCACCGCCGAGGAAGTCCCCGCCGAGCGGCTGCACGAGCTGGAGCCGCACCTCGCCCCCGGCCTCGCCGGCGGCTTCCACTACCCGCAGGACGCGCAGGTCCAGCCCGCCCTCGCCGCCGCCCACCTGCTGCGCGAGGCCCGCCGGATGGGCGCCGAGCTGATCACCGGCGAGACCGTGACCGCCGTGTACCGGGGGCCGGACGGCGCCGTGCGCGGAGTGCGCACCGACCGCCGCCGCCTCGACGCCCCCGCCGTCGTCAACGCGACCGGCACCTGGGGCGGCGAACTGGCCCGGCTGGCCGGGGTGCACCTGCCGGTGATGCCCCGCCGCGGCTTCGTCCTGGTCACCGAGCCGCTGCCGCGGATCGTCCGGCACAAGGTCTACGCCGCCGACTACGTCGCCGACGTCGCCAGCGGCTCGGCCGGGCTGCAGACCTCCGCCGTGGTCGAGGGCACCCCCGGCGGGCCCGTGCTGATCGGCGCCAGCCGCGAACGGGTCGGCTTCGACCGCACCCTCTCCCAGGAGGTGCTGCGGCGGCTCGCCGCCCAGGCCGCGGCGCTCTTCCCGGTGCTCGCGGACGTCACCGTGATGCGCACCTACCGGGGCTTCCGCCCGTACCTGCCGGACCACCTGCCGGCCATCGGCGAGGACCCCAGGGCGCCCGGGCTCTACCACGCCTGCGGGCACGAGGGCGCCGGCATCGGGCTGGCCCCGGCGACCGGCCTGCTGATCAGCGAGCAGCTGACCGGCAAGCAGCCGGAACTGGACCTCGCGCCGTTCCGCCCGGACCGCTTCCCGGCGGACGCCGGGGCCTGAGCCCGGGACTGCTGTCTGCCTGCCGACTGCCTCGCTCTGTCGATCGCCCTCGTTCGTCGACCAACCCCGGAACGGAGAAGCCGCCGATGCGCCGCACCCCCGCCGACCTGGTCCGGGCCGAACCCGGCCCCGCCCACCACATCGAGTTCGACGGCCGACCCGTCCCGGCCCTGCCCGGACAGTCGATCGCCGCCGCGCTCTGGGCCGACGGCGTGCTCGCCTGGCGCACCACCCGGGTCGGCGGCCGGCCGCGCGGGGTGTTCTGCGGCATCGGCGCCTGCTTCGACTGCCTGGCCACCGTCGACGGCCGCCCCAACCAGCGCACCTGCCTGCTCCCCGCCGAACCCGGCACCACCGTCACCACCCAGGAGGGCAACGGCCGTGCCGACCTCGCCGTCTGACCGGGCCGCCGCCGAAGCGGCCCGACGCCCCGACCTCGCGGTGATCGGCGCCGGCCCGGCCGGGCTCGCGGCCGCCGTGACCGTTGCCGACCTCGGGCTGCGCTGCGTCCTGCTGGACGCAGGCCGAAGCACCGGCGGGCAGTACTACCGGCACCCCGCGCCCGGCCTCGGCGCCGCCCGCCCGGACCGGCTCCACCACGGCTGGTCCGTCTACACCGGACTGGCCGACCGGCTCGCCGCGCACGAGCGGGCCGGGCGGGTCCGCTTCCTCGGCGGCCACCAGGTGTGGGCGCTGGAGCGGACCGGCGACGGCTTCGCCGTGCACGTCACGCGCGGACCGGAGGCCACCGACCGGGCCACCGTCCCGGCCGCGTCCGTGCTGCTCGCCACCGGTGCGTACGAGCGCCAGCTGCCGTTCCCCGGCTGGACCCTGCCCGGGGTGGTCACCGCGGGCGGCGCACAGGCGATGCTCAAGGCCGGGCTGGTGCTGCCCGGACGGCGGATCGTGGTGGCCGGCAGCGGGCCGCTGCTGCTCGCGGCGGCGTCCTCGCTGGTCACCGCCGGGGCCGAGGTGCCCGCGGTCGTCGAGGCCACCGACTACCTCGGCTACGCCCGGCGCCCCGGCGCCTTGGCGGCCGTCCCCGCCAAGCTCGTCGAGGGCGCCGGCCACGGGAGCACGCTGCTGCGGCACGGCGTGCGGCTGCGCCCGCGCAGTGCCGTCGTCGAGGCGCACGGGACCGAGCGGGTCACCGCCGTCACGGTGGCCCGGCTGGACGCCGACTGGCGGCCGGTGCCCGGCACCGAACGCCGGATCGCCTGCGACGCCGTCGCCGTGGGCCACGGGCTGCTGCCGCAGATCGACCTGGCCACCGAACTGGGCGCGGCCACCAGGACCGCCCCGGACGGCGCGGTCGGGCTCCAGGTCGACGCCCGGCTGCGCACCACCGTGCCCGGCCTCTGGTCGGCGGGGGAGACCAACGGCGTCGGCGGCGCGGACCTCGCGATCGTGGAGGGCGAACTGGCCGCGCACGCCGTGGCCGACCGGCTGCCGAAGCCCGCACTGCTGCGCCGCCGGGCCCGGCTGCGGAACTTCGCCGACCTGATGGCCGCGGCCCACCGGCCCGGCCCCGGCTGGACCGGCTGGCTGCGCCCGGACACCGACGTCTGCCGGTGCGAGGAGGTGCCGGTCTCGGCGATCCGGGAGGCCGTGGACGAGCTGGGCGCGGGCGATCCGCGCACCGTCAAGCTGCTCACCCGGGCCGGGATGGGCTGGTGCCAGGGCCGGATGTGCGGTCCGGCCGTGGCCTGCCTGGCCGGCTCGGGTGAGCCGGGGCCGGACCGGCGGCCGCTGGCCTGCCCGGTGCCGCTGTCGCAGCTGGCGGCCGGGCCAGCCGGGCCGTCCGGGTCGTTCGGGTCGTCCGGGTCGTTCGGCGAGGCCGGCGACACGCCTTAGGGCATGTTGCGGGCCGGGGACTCTTGTCTCCGGCCCATCTCCTCTAATAAAATGTCACACCTCACCAAGGAGCTCATCGTGTCCAACACCCCACACGACACCGCCCGGCCCTGGCGCGGCATCATGGTCGCCACCACGATCCCGCTGCGCCCGGACCTCTCCGTCGACTACGACGCGTACGCCGAGCACGTCCGCTGGCTGATCGAGTCCGGCTGCGACGGCGTCGTCCCCAACGGCTCGCTGGGCGAGTACCAGACGCTCACCGCCGAGGAGCGCGCCCGCGTCGTCGAGGTGGCCGTCGAGGCGGCCGGCGACGGCTCCCGGGTGATGCCCGGCGTGGCCGCCTACGGCAGCGCCGAGTCCCGCCGCTGGGCCGAGCAGGCCGCCGAGGCCGGCGCCGGCTCCGTGCTCCTGCTGCCGCCGAACGCCTTCCGGGCCGACCACGCGTCCGTCCGGGCGCACTACGCCGAGGTCGCCAAGGCCGGACTGCCCGTCGTCGCGTACAACAACCCGATCGACACCAAGGTCGACCTCGTCCCCGCGCTGCTCGCCCAACTGCACGGCGAGGGCTCGATCGTCGCGGTCAAGGAGTTCAGCGGCGACGTCCGCCGGGCCTACGAGATCGCCGAGCTGGCCCCCGGTCTGGACCTGCTGATCGGCGCCGACGACGTGCTGCTGGAGCTGGCGCTGGCCGGCGCGGTCGGCTGGATCGCCGGCTACCCGAACGCCCTGCCGGAGGCCAGCGTCGCGCTGTACCGGGCCGCCGTGGCGCACGAGCTGGACACCGCGCTGCCGCTGTACAAGTCGCTGCACTCGCTGCTGCGCTGGGACTCCAAGACCGAGTTCGTCCAGGCCATCAAGCTGTCCATGGACATCGCCGGGCGCCCCGGCGGCCCCGTCCGCCCGCCGCGCCAGCCGCTGACCCCGGACATCGAGGCGGCCGTTCGCGCGGCCACCGAGAAGGCGCTGGCCGAGGGCCTGGCCTAACCGGGAGACTTCGTCACCAGGGCCGGCTGAGGGGGCAGCCGGCCCGGCCCCACCCACCCGATCCGGCGTACGGTCACCACCTCCGTACGCCCACTCCGACGGGAGTCGTCAGAGCCATGCGCAGCCGTCACGTGTTCCACGCCGTCGACTCGCACACCGAGGGCATGCCGACCCGGGTCATCACCGGCGGCTTCGGCGTCATCCCCGGCGCCACCATGGCCGAGCGCCGGGTGCACTTCCAGCAGCACCTGGACCACTTCCGCACCCTGCTGATGTACGAGCCGCGCGGCCACGCCGCGATGAGCGGCGCCATCCTCCAGCCGCCGACCCGGCCCGACGCCGACTTCGGCGTGCTCTACATCGAGGTCTCCGGCCTGCTGCCGATGTGCGGCCACGGCACCATCGGCGTCGCCACCGTGCTGGTCGAGACCGGCATGGTGCCGGTGGTCGAGCCGGTCACCACGGTGCGGCTGGACACGCCCGCCGGACTGGTGATCGCCGAGGTGCGGGTCGAGGACGGCGCCGCCACCGCGGTGACCATCCGCAACGTGCCGTCCTACTCGGCCGCGCTGGACGCCAAGATCGAGGTGCCCGGGTACGGCACGATCGGCTACGACCTGGCGTACGGCGGCAACTTCTACGCCATCCTGCCGCTCGCCGAGTTCGGGCTGCCCTTCGAGCGCGAGCGCAAGCAGGACATCCTGGAGGCCGGACTGGCCCTGATGGCCGCCATCAACGCGAGCCCCGACCGCCCGGTGCACCCGGAGGACCCGTCCATCCACGGCTGCCACCACGTCCAGCTGCTCGCCCCCGGCTCCACCGCCGAACACTCCCGGCACGCGATGGCCATCCACCCCGGCTGGTTCGACCGCTCGCCCTGCGGCACCGGCACCTCGGCCCGGATGGCACAGCTGCACGCGCGCGGCGAACTGCCGCTGGGGCGCGACTTCCGCAACGACTCCTTCATCGGGACGACCTTCATCGGGCGCCTGGTCGAGGAGACCGAGGTGGCCGGGCGGCCCGCCGTGGTGCCCACCGTCACCGGGCGGGCCTGGGTCACCGGCACCGCCCAGTACTTCCTCGACCCGCGGGACCCGTTCCCGGCCGGGTTCCTGCTGTAGAGCTGTCTGAAGCGGTTTGAAGCTGTTTGAAGCCGTTTGAAAGAGGAGCCGGCCTCGGGGGAGGGGCCCGCTCAGACGTCCGCTGAACCACCTTCGAAGGGCTGCTGGTCGTGACCATCACCTCGTACAACCCCGCCGACCCCGCGGACCTCGTCGTCGCCGTCGAGGAACCCGGCGCCGAAGCCGTCCGGGCCGCCGTCGCCCGGGCCCGGGCCGCCCAGCCCGGCTGGCTCGCGGCCGGCGCGGGCGCCCGGTCGGCGGCGCTCGGCCGGATCGCCGAAGCGGTCGAGGCGCACGCGGACGAACTGGCCGGGCTGATCGTGCGCGAGGTCGGCAAGCCGCTCGCCGAGGCGCGCGGCGAAGTCGCCCGCACCGCGGCGATCTGGCGCTACTACGCGCAGGCGCCGTTCGCGCCGTCCGGGGCGGTGCACGAGACCGCCGCCGGGCCCGGGCTGCTGCTCACCCGGCGCCGCCCGTACGGCGTCGCCGGGCTGATCGCGCCGTGGAACTTCCCGCTGGCGATCCCCACCTGGAAGGCCGCGCCGGCGCTGGCGGTCGGCAACACCGCGGTGCTCAAGCCGGCGCCCGAGGCGACCGCCTGCGCGCTGCGGCTGGCCGAACTGGCCGCCGGGGCCGGGCTGCCGGAGGACGTGTTCACCGTGCTGCCGGGCGGCGCCGAGGAAGGCGCGGCGCTGGTCGACACGGCCGACGTGGTCTCCTTCACCGGCTCGACCGGCGTCGGCCGGGCCGTGGTGCGGGCCGCCACCGAGCGCGGCGTCCCGGTGCAGGCCGAACTCGGCGGGCTGAACGCCGCGCTGGTGCTGCCGGACGCCGACCTCGCGCAGGCCGCCGCCCACCTCGCCGCCGCCATCGCCGGGTACGCGGGGCAGAAGTGCACCGCCACCAGCCGGGTGATCGCGGTCGGCGCCGCGTACGAGCCGCTGCGCGACGCCCTGGTCAAGGCGCTGGAACTGGTCGACGACACGGCCTGCGGGCCGGTCATCAACGCCGCCGCCCGGGACCGGCTGACGGCCGCCGTCGACTCGGCCGTCGCCGCCGGGGCCACCCTGCTCACCGGCGGCCGGGCACCCGAGCGGGACGGCTGGTACCTCGAACCGGCCCTGCTCACCGACGTGCCGGCCGAACACCCGCTGGCCCGCGAGGAGTTCTTCGGCCCGATCGCGCTGCTGCACGCCGCCGCCGACCTCGACGAGGCGATCACGCTCGCCAACGACACCCCGCACAGCCTCTCCACCTCCGTGCACACCCGCAGCCTGGACGTGGCGCTCGCCGCCGCCGACCGGCTGGACGCGGGCATGATCCGGGTCAACGCGCCGTCCAGCGGCGTCGACTTCCACCTGCCGTTCGGCGGCGCCAAGGGCGCCGCCCACGGCGAGCGGGAACAGGGCCAGGCGGCACTGGACTTCTACACCGTCAGCCGCACCGTCAGCCTGCTGCCGGGCGGGGGCGCCTGATGCTCGTCCGCACCGTCGACTACCACGCGGCCGGTGAGCCGTTCCGGATCGTGCTGGACGGCGTGCCCGCGATCCCCGGCGACAGCGTCGCCGAACGGCGGGCCATCGCACTCGGCGCCGGCGGCAGCGCGACCGCGCCCCGGCCGAGCGCGCTGGACGACGCCCGGCAGCTGCTCAGCCGCGAACCGCGCGGCCACGCCGGGATGTACGGTGGGTTCCTGGTGCCGCCGGACGACGACGAGGCGCACTTCGGGGTGCTGTTCTGGCACAAGGACGGCTACTCGACGGCCTGCGGGCACGGCACCATCGCGCTCGGCGCCTGGGCGGTGGACTCCGGGCGGGTCGCGGCCCCCGCCGACGGCGTGGCCCGGGTGCGGATCGACGTGCCGTCCGGCCGGGTCACCGCGCTGGTGCACCGGGCCGGCGGGCGGACCACCGGCGTCACCTTCCGCAACGTGCCCACCCGGGTCGCCGCCCTGAAGTTGCCGCTGGCCACTTCGCGGGGCACCGTGGAGGTCGCGGTGGCGCACGCGGGCGCCTGCTACGCCTCGGTGCCGGCGGCCGCCCTCGGCCTCGCGGTCGAGCCCGCGCAGCTGCCCGAACTCACCGCCGCCGGGCGGGAGATCAGGGAGCTGCTGGCCGGCGCGGCGGCGGTGGCGCACCCGAGCGACCCGCTGCTGTCGGGCGTGTACGGGGTCATCCTGTTCGACGAACTCGTCTCGGAGGACGGCGTGTTGAACCAACGGAACGTCACCGTCTTCGCGGACGGGCAGATCGACCGCTCGCCCTGCGGCTCCGGGACCTCCGCCCGGCTCGCCGTCCTCGCCGCCGAGGGCCGGCTCGCGCCGGGGGAGGAACTGCGGCACGAGTCCGTCATCGGGACGGTCTTCACCGGCCGCGTCCTGCCCGGCGGCGACCCGCTGGACGGCGGCGTCGTCACCGAGGTCACCGGCAGCGCCCACCGCACTGGCGAGCACGCGTTCGTCCTGGAACCGGACGACGACCTGGGGGCGGGGTTCCTGCTGTGACCGCTCCTGCGAACCCGCCTGCGGACCCTGCTGCGCCGCCTCATGCGTCGTCTCATGTGCCGCCTCTTGTGCCGCCCGGTACGGCGGCTGAGCCGCTCCAGTACGCCGTGCCGGGCGTTGGCGGGGTCGGGCCCGCGGCCGCGGTGGCGGCGATCGAGCGGGTGCTGCTCGACGGGTTCGACCCGGAGCCGGCACCGGCCCGCTCGGCCGTCCCCGTCCCGGCCGGCGAACTGCTGATGATGCCGGCCGCCGCCGGCCCGTACGCCGGGGTGAAGATCGCCGGGGTCGCGCCCGCCAACCCCGGCCGGGGGCTGCCCCGGATCACCGGCAGCTACCTGCTGCTCGACGGGCCCACCCTGCAACCGCTCGCCCTGCTCGACGGCGCCGCGCTCACCGCGCTGCGCACACCCGCCGTCACCGCCGTCGCGCTGCGCCGGCTGGCCGCGCCGGACGCCGAACACCTGGTGCTGTTCGGCTCCGGGCCGCAGGCGTACGGGCACCTGGACGCGCTGCTGGCCGTCCGGCCGCTGACCAGGCTCACCGTGGTGGCGCGGGACGCCGGACGGGCCGGGGCCCTCGCCGTGTACGGGCGCGGCCTCGGGCTGGCGGCCGGGGTCGGCGGGCCGGAGGCCGTCGCCGAAGCGGACCTGGTGGTCTGCTGCACCACCGCGCGCACGCCGCTGTTCGACGGCGCCCTGGTGCCCGAGCACGCCGCCGTCGCGGCCGTCGGCTCGCACGAGCCCGACGCGCGGGAGGTGGACGAGGTGCTGGTCGGGCGGGCCGAACTATACGTGGAGGCGCGGACGGTGGCGGCGCGCGAGGCCGGCGACCTGATCATGGCGGGGGTGGCCGGCCGGCAGCTGTGGAACCTGGCCGAGCTGGTGCGCGGCGACGCGCTGGTGCCGGCGGGGCGGCCGCGGTTCTTCAAGAGCGTCGGCATGGCGTGGGAGGACCTGGCGGTCGCGGCGGAGGTGTACCGGCGGGGGTAGGTGCCGGGCGCTCCCGGCTGCCAGGGGCGCTCAGCCGCCGAGGGGGCGGGGCCGGCTGTCCGGGTGGGTGTCCGAATCGCGAAATGTTGCACACTCAACGTAACGTGACATTGTACGCTGGTGTTCTGCACCCACCCGGAGGAACACCATGGCCGACCTCAAACCCCGCACCCTGATCTCCGTACAGGAGCGGCTTCGCGACCAGGTCGCCCACGCGCTCCGGGCGGCCCTGATCTCCGGCGAACTGCGCCCCGGCGTCGTCTACTCCGCACCCGCGCTCGCCGCCGACTTCGGCGTCTCCGCCACCCCCGTCCGCGAGGCCATGCTCGACCTCGCCCGCGAAGGCCTCGTCGAGGCCGTCCGCAACAAGGGCTTCCGGGTCACCGAGCTCACCGAGCGTGACCTCGACGACTACACCGAGATCCGTGCCCTGATCGAGGTCCCCACCGTCGGCCGGGTGACGCGCACGGCGACCAAGGAGCAACTGGAGCGGCTGCGCCCGCAGGCCGAGGAGATCGTCGCGGCCGCGCGCAAGCACGACCTCATCGGGTACCTGGAGGCCGACCGGCAGTTCCACCTGGACCTGCTGGGGCTGGCCGGCAACGCCCGGCTGGTCGACGTCGTCAGCGACCTGCGGAAGCGCTCGCGGCTGTACGGCCTCAACCGGCTCGACGAGCGCGGCGAGCTGACCTCCTCGGCGGAGGAGCACCTGGAACTGCTCGACCTCATGCTGGCCGGCGACGCCGAGGCGGCCGAGGCCTGCATGACCCGCCACCTCAGCCACGTCCGCTCGCTGTGGGCGGGGCAGGACGAGGCGGCGGAGGAGGCCCGCCCGGCGCTGAAGCTGCGGGCGCGGTAGGGGCAGCCGGGGCTAAACCGCCCGTTCGGGTGAAGACTGGGGATCGGGCGGCGGAATGCGTTCGCGCCCTACGATGATGTTCTCGACATCGGCAGCCAGGAGGAAATCCATGTCCGCCGCAGCAGTGGAAGAGCCCATCGAGCAGCCGACGCTGCTCGAAGTCGCCGAGCTGATCTCCAACCAGTTCGCCGGGCACCGGGTCGAGATCGTCGGGAGCCAGATCACCGTGACGCCGCCTCCGAATGCTTCGCACGGCAAGTCGCTGAGTCGCCTCATGCGTGCGCTGTTCGCCGCCGGCCTCGACGGGGATGAGGTCGACGTCATTCAGGGCGTTGGCATCTGGCTGCCGGATGGGCCGTCGGACTACGCCGTTCCCGACCTGGCGATCGTCGATGCCGACATCGATGACCACTTGATCGAGTACAACTGTTACGACCCGGCGGTCTTCCGGCTCGTGTTGGAGGTCACGTCGTCCAACATCAGCGACGACCTGAAGCGGAAGCCCTTCGTCTATGCCGCCGCTGGAGTACCCGTCTACGTGATCGTGGACCGGACGAACCAGCGGGTCATGGTGCTCACTGACCCACAGGAGGGCGAGTACCGCGTGCACGCCGTCCACCATCCGGGGCAGTCGTTCACCCTGCCGGAGTCGATCGGGGCGTCGGTGACGCTGTCGGTGGACGACGTGCTGGCGGCGAAGAAGTAGCTCAGGCCGCTGCCGGCACTGTCAGGCGGCCGTCGTGGACTTCGGCGATCTGGTCGACGGCCGTCAGGTGGGTGCGGTCGTGGGTGACCAGGACGGTGGCGGTGGCGCGGCGGTGGGTGAGGTCGGTGATGAGGTCGAGGACGGCGGCGCCGCGTTCGTGGTCGAGGGCGCTGGTGGGTTCGTCGATCAGCAGGACGGTGGGGTCGTTCATCAGCGCGCGGGCGATGTTGACGCGCTGGCGCTGACCGCCGGAGAGCTGGTGCGGGCGGCGGGCGGCCTGGTCGCGCAGGCCGACGGCGGCCAGCAGGTCCAGGGCCCGGGGGAGGGCGGTGCGCGGGGAGCGGCCGTCCAGGTGGGCCATCACCTGGAGCTGTTCGACGGCGGTGAGCGAGGGCAGCAGGTTGGCCTGCTGGAAGACGATGCCGATCCGGGTGCGGCGCAGCGCGGTGAGTTCGGCGCGGCCGAGGCCGGTGGTGTCGGTGCCGTCCACCACGACCTGGCCGGTGTCCGGGGTGATCAGGGTGGCGGCGACCGCCAGCAGGCTGGACTTGCCGGAGCCGGACGGGCCGACGACGGCCGTGATCGAGCCCTTGGGGACGGTCAGCGACACGTCGTCCAGCGCCGTGAGCCGGCCGTCGCCGTCCGGGTAGGTGAGGGTGATGCGGTCGAGGGTCAGGCTCATCGGGCACTCCCCAGGGCGGTCAGCGGGTCGACGGAGGTGATCCGGCGGATGGACAGGGCGGCGCCGACCGCGCCGAGCGCGATCATGACGGCGGCGGGCAGCAGCAGGGTCGGGGCGTCGAGGACGAAGGGGACGGCGGAGCCGATCAGCGCGCCGGCGCCCAGGGCGAGCGCGGTGCCGGCGGCGGTGCCGAGCACCAGCAGCAGGACGGCCTGGCCGAGGGCGTCGCGCAGCAGGTAGCGGGTGGAGGCGCCGAGGGCCTTGAGCACCGCGACGTCGCCGCTGCGCTGGATCGTCCAGACGGTGAAGAAGGCGCCGATCACCAGGGCCGAGATGGCGAACAGGAAGCCGCGCATCAGCTGGAGCGAGCCGTTCTCGGAGGTGTAGGAGCCGATCGCGGCGAGGGCGTCGTCGCGGGTGCGGGTCTCGGTGCCGTGGCGGGCGTCGGCGCCGTGCAGGTCGGCGCCCTTGGCGGTGGTGAGCGCGATGACGGTCGCGTGGCCTGCGCCGCCGGGGGCGGCCTGCTGCCAGTCGGTGAGGCTGGTCCAGATCACCGGGGTGTGGCTGTACGCGGCGTCGCCGTCGACGGCCGCGACCCGGAGGCGGTGGCCGGCCAGGGTGAGGTCGGCGCCGGGGGCGAGGTCGCCCAGGTTCTTGGCGGCGGTCTTCGACAGGACGGCCTGGCCGGGGGCGATCCGGGCGCCCTGCGGGGCCAGCGCGGAGCCGTCCGGGACGCCGAAGGCGGACAGCGCCGTGGTGCGGGTGCCGGCGGCGGCCTTGGTGGTGGTGATGCCCAGCGGCTGGGCGGAGGTGACGCCCGGCTCGGCCGCCCAGGCCTGCCACTGCTCGGGGGTGACCTGGGAGTCGGTGAAGGACAGCTTCTGCCCGTCGGCGGGCTCACCGAACACCAGGTGGTCGGCGGGCAGGCCGGTGATCGCGGAGATGTTCTGCCGGCCGAGTCCGGCGGTCAGTCCGGACAGCAGACCGACCAGTACGGTGATCAGCACGATGACGGTCCCCATCAGGGCGAACCGCCCCTTGGCGAACCCCAGATCCCTCCAGGCGACGAACACGGTGGGCCTTCCTGCTGAACGAGTGCTTCCGACGCTTCCACCGTCCCGGAGAAGGGGCCCCGCGGGCATCGCACCGCGGATTGCATCCTCGGCATCAAAGGGCAGAAGCGGAGTTCAACCTTTTGATTGATGCCGGGGCCCGATCCGGAACCTAGGCTGGACGGATGGCGACCGAACGATCCCGCACCACCCCCGTCGCCCGCGTCCTCCAGGTCTGCCTGCACCTGCTCGTGGCGGGCCTGCTCGCCCTGGCCGTCGCCCGCGCCGCCGTCGGCCGGGACGGCGACCCGCTGCCCGTCGCCGCCGCGGCCACCGCGATGGCCGCCGTGTACGCCGTCGGCCCCCGGCTGGCCGCCGTCCGCCGCTCGCGCCGGGCCGCCGCGCTGTGGCTGGCGCTGCTCGGCGTCACCTGGGTGGGCGTGCTGATCGCCACCCAGGACGGGGTGTGGCTGGCGTTCCCGCTGTACTTCCTGGAACTGCACCTGCTCGGGCGGCGCGGCGGCCTCACCGCCGTCGGGCTGACCGCCGCCACCGCCATCGCCGCCTGGTCCTGGCACCAGCACACCTTCAGCCTGCCCGCCGCGATCGGCCCCGCGCTCGGCGCGGCCGTCGCCACCGCCACCGTGCTCGGCTACCAGGCGCTGTACCGGGAGAGCGAGGAGCGCCGCCGGCTGATCGACGAACTCACCGCCGCCCGCGCCGACGCCGCGGCCGCCCACCACACCGCCGGGGTGCTCGCCGAACGCGAGCGCCTCGCCCGGGAGATCCACGACACCCTCGCGCAGAGCCTCAGCTCCATCCAGCTGCTGCTGCGGGCCGCCCAGCGGGCCCTGCCGGAACGCACCGAGGCCGCCTCCGGGTACGTCGAGCAGGCCCGGCAGGCCGCCCAGGACAACCTGGACGAGGCCCGGCGGTTCGTCCGCGCGCTCACCCCGCCCGCGCTCGACGGCGACCCGCTGCCGGTCGCGCTGGAACGGCTGTGCGCCACCACGGCGGCGCACAGCGGCCTGCCGGTGAAACTGCACGTCTCCGGGGACCCGGTACGGCTGCCGGTGCCGCAGGAGGTCGCGCTGCTGCGGATCGCGCAGTCCGCGCTCGGCAACACCGTCCGGCACGCGCACGCCTCGCACGCCGAGGTGACGCTCAGCTACATGGAGGGCGAGGTGGCGCTGGACGTGTTCGACGACGGGGCCGGATTCGACCCGGTGGCGGTCGCCGGGCGCAGCGGAGGGGACGGCGGGTTCGGGCTGCCGTCGATGCGGGCCCGGGCGCGGGCGCTCGGCGGCACCTTCACGGTGGAGTCGGCGCCCGGCGGGGGCACGGCGCTCGCGGTGCAGCTGCCGGTGACGGAGGTCGGGGAGTGAACGGGCGGAGTGACGACGGGCGGAACGAAGGCGGGCGGGGCGTGAACGGGCGGAACGAGGGAGGCCGGGGCGTGAACGAGCACAGTGACGGCGGGCGCGGGAGCGGCGCGGTGATCCGGCTGCTGCTGGCGGACGACCACCCGGTGGTGCGGGCCGGGCTGCGGGCCGTCCTGGAGGGCGAGCCGGACTTCACCATCGCCGCCGAGGCCGCGACCGCCGAACGGGCCGTCGAACTGGCCGCGGCGGGCGGGGTCGACGTGGTGCTGATGGACCTCCAGTTCGGGCCCGGCTCGGCCATGAACGGCGCCCAGGCGACCGCCGCGATCACCGCCCGGCCGGGCGCGCCCCGGGTCCTCGTCGTCACCACCTACGAAACCGACGCCGACACCCTGCCCGCGCTGGAGGCCGGCGCCACCGGCTACCTGCTCAAGGACGCCCCGCCGGAGGAGCTGGCCCAGGCCGTCCGGGCGGCCGCCGCGGGACGCTCGGCGCTGGCGTCGAGCGTCGCCGACCGGCTGCTGGAACGGATGCGGACGCCGTCGGCGGCGCTCAGCGCGCGGGAGACCGAGGTGCTGGGGCTGGTCGCGGACGGGCTGACCAACCAGCAGATCAGCCAGCGGCTGCACCTGAGCCAGGCCACGGTGAAGTCCCATCTGGTGCACGTCTACACCAAGTTGGCGGTGGACTCGCGGACGGCGGCGGTGCGGGCGGCGCGCGGGCGGGGGCTGATCCGCTGAGCGTAGGGTGGGCCGGGTCCGAACCGTATCCCGGAGTGGAGGACCCCGATGGCCGTCCGTCTCGATGAACTTTCCGTGCCGGTGATCGGCGCGCCGATGGCGGGCGGGGCGTCCACCCCGGAGCTGGTGGCGGCGGTGAACCGGGCCGGCGGGCTGGGGTTCCTCGCCGCCGGGTACCGGAGCGCCGCCGCGGTGGCCGAACAGGTCGCGCTGGTCAGGGAGTTGACCGGTGGGCCGTTCGGCGTGAACCTGTTCGTCCCGGCCTCGCCCGGCGATCCGGCGGCCGTCGCCGCCTACCGGGAGCGGCTGCGGCCCGAGGCCGAGCGGTGGGGCGTGGCGCTGCCCGAGGAGATCGGGCCGGACCGGGACGACTGGGAGGCCAAGCTCGCCGTGCTGCTGGCGGACCCGGTCCCGGTGGTCTCGTACACCTTCGGCCTGCCGACGCCGCAGGAGGCGGCGGCGGTCCGCGCGGCCGGGTCGTTCCAGGTCGGCACCGTCACCACGCCTGCGGAGGCGCGGGCGGCGGAGGCGGTCGGGATGGACGCGCTGTGCGTGCAGGGCCCGGAGGCCGGCGGGCACCGCGCCACCCACCGGATCGGGGACGAGCCCGGCGACGTCCCGCTGCTGGAGCTGCTGCCCGCCGTCCGGGCGGTGACGGCGCTGCCGCTGATCGCGGCCGGCGGGCTGGGCGACGGACCGGCGGTGGCGGCGGCGCTGGGGGCCGGGGCGGCGGCGGTGCAGCTGGGGACGGCCCTGCTGCGCGCCGACGAGTCCGGGACCTCGGCCGCGCACCGGGCGGCGCTCACCGAACTCCCGGAGACGGCCGTCACCCGGGCCTTCACCGGCCGCCCGGCCCGCGGTCTGCGCAACGCCTTCATCGACCGCCACGGCCCGTACGCCCCGCCCGCCTACCCCGAGGTGCACCACCTCACCCAGCCGCTGCGCGCCGCCGCGACCCGCCGCGCCGACCTCCAGTCCATGCACCTCTGGGCCGGCACCGCCCACCGGAAGACCCGCACCGGCCCGGCGGCGGCCCTGATCGCGGAGCTGTGGCGGTCCGCGCGGGCGGTGTGAGCGGCCGCTCCCTGGGCTCAGCCGAGCAGGTCGGCCATCCAGGATTCGATGGCGGGGGCGGTGCGGGGGAGGGCGTGGGACATGAGGTGGGCGCCGTCGGGGGTGATGACGAGGTCGTCCTCGATGCGGATGCCGAGGCCGCGGAGTTCGAGGGGGAGGGTTTCGTCGTCGGGCTGGAGGTAGAGGCCGGGTTCGACGGTGAGGACCATGCCGGCTTCCAGGGTGCCGTCGAGGTAGCGGTCGGCGCGGGCCCTGGCGCAGTCGTGGTAGTCGAGGCCGAGCATGTGGCCGCTGCCGCAGAGGGTGTAGCGGCGGTGGAGGCCGTTGTCCTCGGCGAGGGACTGTTCGGCGGGGATGCGCAGGACGCCCCAGTCGGCGAGGCCTTCGGCGATGACCCGCATGGCGGCGTTGTGGAAGTCGCGGAAGCGGGCGCCGGGCCGTAGCGCGGCGATGCCGGCGTTCTGGGCGGCGAGGACGAGGTCGTAGGCCTGCCGTTGGATGGGGGTGAAGGTGCCGCTGAGCGGGAGGGTGCGGGTGATGTCGGCGGCGTAGAGGGTGTCGGTTTCGACGCCGGCGTCCAGCAGGAGCAGGGAGTTCGGGTCGAGGGCGCCGTCGTTGCGGATCCAGTGCAGGACGCAGGCGTGGGCGCCGGAGGCGGCGATGGTGGTGTAGCTGGTGCCGTTGCCTTCGGCGCGGGCGCGCAGGTCGAAGACGCCCTCGATCCAGCGTTCGCCGCGGGGGTGGCGCAGGGCGGTGGGCAGGGCGCGGACGACGTCCTGGAAGCCGGTGACGGTGTGGTCGACGGCGAGTTGTAGCTGGTCGATCTCCCAGGTGTCCTTGACCAGGCGCAACTCGGCGAGGACGGCGTCGAGTTCGCCGTCCCGTGCGGTGTGGGCGCCGGGGCGTCCGGTGCTTTCGTCGACGAGGGGGTCGGTGCCGGCGAGGACGCGGGTGGGCGGCTGGGGGCCGGTGAGGAGTTTGTCGAGGTCGTCGAGGTGTTCGGTGCGCAGTCCGGTGAGCGCGGCGGCTTCGGCGAGGTCGGGGCGGCGGCCGACCCAGAACTCGCCGTAGCGGCGGTCGCGGTAGAACTCGGCGCCGTTGGCGTGCCCCCCGCGGGGGGAGCGGGGGCGCAGGTACAGGACCGGCTCGTGGCCGTGGGGGCCGGTCGGTTCGAGGACGAGGACGTGGTCGGCCTGGTCCTCGCCGGTGAGGCCGGTGAGCCAGGCGTAGGCGCTGTGCGGGCGGAAGCGGTGGTCGAGGTCGTTGCAGCGGACCTTGAGCCGGCCGGCGGGGACGATCAGCCGTTCGCCGGGGAAGGCGGCGGAGAGGCGGGCGTGGCGGCCGGGGAGGCGGTCGTGGCCGGGGGCGCGCTGGTCGGCGGGGAGGGGGGTGGCGGCCCAGCGGGTGCCCATGAAGGCGTCGAGGGCGGGGGAGACGGGGAGGTCGTGGCTCCCGGTGTTGAGGCCGGTCTGGCGGTGGGTCACCGGTGAACTCCTAGGAGGGGCGGGGGTGGTGTGGCCCGGACACAGCTCGGTAACGGGAGGCGTCACCTCTTGTGCAGTGCAATTTCACATTACTATGTTACGGGTCACACCGCGGAGCGGCCAGACCTCGAAGGTCGCCTCCCGGTCGGGTCCCGGATCACCTCCCGGGGCGGACCACGGGCTTCACGGCAGGCCCCCCACAGCGGAGTTGCACATGACCAGGCGCACCCACGCCGCCCTCGCGGCGGCCCTCGCGGCGACCCTCACCCTCGGCCTCGGGGCCTGCAAGAACGACAAGAGCGACAGCGGCGCCGACGCGGCGGCGGGCAGCACCAAGGGCCCGGGGGCGGCGTCCGGTTCGATCGTCGGTGGCACCCCGGTCAAGGGCGGCACTCTCACCGTCCTGTCCAACCAGGACTTCGCCCACCTCGACCCGGCCCGCAACTGGACCATGCCGAACATGGACTTCGGCATCCGGCTGCTCTACCGCACCCTGGTCACCTTCAAGGCCGAGCCGGGCGCCGCCGGCAGCGAGCTCGTCCCCGACCTCGCCACCGACCTCGGCCGCTCCTCCGACGGCGGGAAGACCTGGACCTTCACCCTCAAGGACGGCGTCAAGTACGAGGACGGGACGCCGATCAAGTCCGCCGACGTCAAGTACAACGTCGAGCGCTCCTTCGCCCCGGACCTCACCGGCGGCCCCGACTACGCCCAGCAGTACCTGGCCGGCGGCGAGAACTACAAGGGCCCGCTGAACGGCGAGCACCTGGCCAGCATCGAGACCCCGGACGAGAAGACCGTCGTCTTCCACCTGAAGCGCCCGGTCGCCGAGTTCTCCTCCACCGCGACGCTGCCGACCTTCGCCCCGGTGCCGCAAGCCCAGGACAAGGGCACCCAGTACGACCTGCGCCCGTTCTCCTCCGGCCCGTACAAGATCGAGACCTACGACCGCGGCAAGCAGCTGACGCTGGTCCGCAACACCAACTGGGACCAGTCCACCGACCCCGTCCGCAAGGCCTACCCGGACAGGATCGTCGTCGTCGAGGGGCTCAAGGCCGGTCAGATCGACGACCGGATCATCGCGAGCGAGGGCGAGGACGCCTCCACGATCGAGTGGGCGACGCTGCGCCCGGAGTCCATCTCCAAGGTGCTGCCGAAGCCGGACGTGAAAAGCCGGCTGATCGCCGAGCAGCAGGGCTGCACCGACATGCTCTACCCCAACACCTCCAAGGCGCCGTTCGACGACCCCAAGGTGCGCGAGGCCCTGATGTACGCGGTGGACCGGGACGCCCAGGTCACGGCGTTCGGCGGCCCGGCGACGGCCGACGTGGCCACCTCCTACCTGCCGCCCGCGCTGACCGGCGGCACCAAGCAGGACACCCTGAAGATCGCCCCGACCGGCGACCCGGAGAAGGCCAAGCAACTGCTCAAGGACGCCGGCAAGACCGACCTCAAGGTCTCGCTGACCGTCTCCTCCGGTGACAAGACCCGGGCCGAGGCGCTCCAGCAGTCGCTGGCCAAGGTCGGCATCCAGGTCACCATCACCACCGCCGACCCGTCGGTCTACTACGACACCATCGGCGACACCAAGAACGCGCCCGACCTCGCCATCCTCGGCTGGTGCCCGGACTACCCGTCGGGTGCCACCTTCCTGCCCCAGGTCTTCGACGGCCGCACCATCAAGGAGAAGGGCAACCAGGGCAACGTCGAGCAGTTCCGCGACCAGGCCACCTCGGACCGGATCGACCAGATCAACGCGATGAGCGACGTCACCGAGGCCAACAAGGCCTGGATGCAGCTCAGCGACGACCTGCTGAAGAAGGCGCCCACCGTGCCGCTGCTCTGGCTGCGCCGCCCGCTGCTGGCCGGCACCAACGTGGCCGGCGCCTTCGGCCACCCGGTCTGGACCGGCCAGTGGGACTTCGCCACCATCGGCCTCAAGGACCCCTCGAAGAGCAAGGGCTGAGGGGCCGTCCGCGATGAGCACACGCACTGAGCCCGCCGCCGCGCCGGTTGCGGCGGCGGGCCCCGCGAAGGCCGCCGGCCGCGGGCCGTGGCGGCTGGTCTGGGACCAGCTGTGGGCCAGGGGCTCGGCCCGCTTCGGCCTGATCACGGTCGCCCTCCTGGTCCTGCTGACCGCCCTGGCCGGACCGCTGAGCGCGCTCGGCGGCTGGACCCCCGACGAGTTCGACAAACGCGCGATCGACCCCTACCTCGGCGGCCTGCCGATCGGCGACTTCGGCGGGATCGGCACCCGGCACTGGCTGGGCGTCGAACCCGCGACCGGGCGCGACCTGTTCGCCCGGGTCCTGCACGGCGGCCAGACCTCGCTGCTGATCGCGTTCACCGCCACCGTGCTGGTCGTGGTCGCCGGCACCCTGACCGGCATCGCCGCCGGCTACTTCGGCGGCCGCACCGACGCCGTGCTCTCCCGGCTGATGGACCTCACCATGTCCTTCCCGTCCCTGATCTTCATGATCTCGATGATGTCGGTGGCCAAGGACGTCAACCGGATCCTGCTGATGACCCTGGTGATCGGCCTGTTCGGCTGGCCCGGCATCGCCCGCGTGGTCCGCGGCCAGACCCTCTCGCTCAAGCACCGCGAGTACGTCGACGCGGCCAAGGTCGGCGGCGCCCGCTCCTGGCGGATCCTCACCCGGGAGATCCTGCCGAACGTCTCCGGGCCGATCATCGCCTACACCACGCTGCTCGTCCCCGGCATGATCGCCACCGAGGCTGCGCTCAGCTACCTCGGCGTGGGCGTGCGCCCGCCGACCCCGTCCTGGGGTCAGATGATCGCCGAGAGCATCGTCCACTACGAGACCGACCCGACGTACTTCCTGATCCCGACGGTCTTCCTGTTCCTCGCCGTGCTCGCCTTCACCCTGCTCGGCGACGCGCTGCGCGACATCCTCGACCCCCGAGGAGGCCGGTCGTGATCCTCTCCCCCGACCCCCGAGGAGGCCGGCCGTGATCCTCTACCTCGGGCGCCGACTGCTCGCCGCGGCCGGCATCCTGCTGGCCGTCTGCGCGATCACCTTCACCATCTTCTACCTGCTGCCCTCCGACCCGGCGGTGGCCGCCTGCGGCAAGACCTGCAGCCCCGACCGGGTCGCCGAGGTCAAGGCGGCGATGGGCCTGGACAAGCCGGTCTGGGAGCAGTTCGCCACCTACCTCACCGGCATCTTCGCCGGGCGCGACTACGGCAGCGGCGCCAGCGCCACCCACTGCGGCTTCCCCTGCCTCGGCTACTCCTACGAGTACTCGCTGCCGGTCTGGGACCTGCTCACCGACCGCCTGCCGGTCTCCGTCTCGCTCGCCATCGGCGCGGCCGTGCTCTGGCTGGTCCTCGGCCTGGGCGCCGGCGTCACCTCGGCGCTGCGCAAGGGCGGGCTCACCGACCGGACGCTGATGGTGGCGTCGGTCGGCGCCGCGTCGCTGCCGGTCTACTTCACCTCGATCATGCTGATCTGGGGCGTCGTCCGGACGGCCGGCCTGCTGCCGTACCCCGCGTACCACGCGTTCACCGACGACCCGGTCGCCTGGGCCTCCAACCTGCTGCTGCCGTGGATCGCCCTGGCCCTGCTGTACGCGGCCATGTACGCCCGGCAGAGCCGCAACTCGATGATCGAGGCGATGGCCGAGCCGTACATCCGCACCGCCCGGGCCAAGGGCCTGCCGCCCGGCACCGTCGCCGTCAAGCACGGGCTGCGCTCCGGGATGACGCCGATCCTCACCATCTTCGGCATGGACCTCGGCGGCCTGCTGGCCGGCGCCGTCATCACCGAGTCCATCTTCGGCCTGCCCGGCGTCGGGCGGCTGTTCTACGACGCGCTGGTCCGCTCCGACCAGCCCGTCATCCTCGGCGTCACCCTGCTCGCGGCCTCCTTCATCGTCGCCGCGAACCTGCTGGTCGACCTGCTCTACGCGTACGTCGACCCGAGAGTGAGGTACTGATGACTCTGTTGGAGGTCGACGACCTCAGGGTCTCCTTCGACACGCCCCGGGGCGTCGTCCGGGCGGTGGACGGCATCTCCTTCGCCGTCGAGGCCGGGCGGACCCTCGGCCTGGTCGGCGAGTCCGGCAGCGGCAAGTCCGTCACCTCGCTCGCCGTCATGGGCCTGCACCGCGGCGCCGCCGTCACCGGCTCGATCCGGCTCGACGGGATGGAGCTCAACGGGCTCGGTGAACGGGCGTTGGGCGCTGTCCGGGGCCGCCGGATCGCGATGATCTTCCAGGACCCGCTGTCCAGCCTGCACCCCTTCTACACCGTCGGCGAGCAGATCGCCGAGCACTACCGGGTGCACTTCAAGGCCAACCGCAGGGCGGGCCGCGCGCGGGCGCTCGAAATGCTGGCCGAGGTCGGCATCCCGGAGCCGGCCCGGCGGGTCGACGAGTACCCGCACCAGTTCTCCGGCGGCATGCGCCAGCGCGTCATGATCGCCATGGCCCTGGCCTGCGAGCCCGAACTGCTGATCGCCGACGAACCCACCACGGCCCTCGACGTCACCGTCCAGGCGCAGATCCTCGACCTGATCGCCCGCATCCAGCAGGAGCGCGGCCTCGGCGTCGTCATGATCACCCACGACCTCGGCGTGGTCGCCCGGGTCGCCCACGAGGTGCTGGTCATGTACGGCGGCCGGGCCGCCGAACAGGCGTCGGTGGACCGGCTGTTCGCCACCCCCGGGCACCCGTACACCCGCGGCCTGCTGGACTCGCTGCCGCGCCTGGACGACACCGACGACGCCCCGCTGCGGGCCATCCCCGGCAGCCCGCCGTCGCTGATCGCCCCCGCCCCCGGCTGCTCCTTCGCCCCGCGCTGCGCCCGCACCGACGCCGCCACCGCCGAGGAACACGCCCGCTGCCTGGCCGAACGACCCGAGCTCGGCCCGCTCGCCCCCGGCCACCAGGCCGCCTGCCACCTGCCGCTGGTGTCGGAAGGAGCCCGGCCATGACCGAAACCCTGTTGTCCGTAAGGGACTTGGTGAAGACCTTCCCCGGTCGACGCGGGCGCACCGGCCGCCCCGGCGCCCCGGTCCGCGCCGTCGACGGCGTCAGCTTCGACGTCGGCAAGGGCGAGACGCTCGGCCTGGTCGGCGAATCCGGCTGCGGCAAGTCCACCACCGGGCGGATGATCGTCCGCCTGCTCGACCCGACCTCCGGCACCGTCACCTTCGACGGCACCGAGATCGGCGGGCTCTCCCAGGCCCGGCTGCGACCGCACCGGCGGCACCTGCAGATGGTCTTCCAGGACCCGTACTCCTCGCTCAACCCCCGGCAGACGGTGGCCCGGATCATCTCCGAGCCGCTGCTGCTCCAGGGGTTCGGCGCGGCCGACGCGCGCCGGCGGGCCGGCGAGCTGATGGAACTGGTCGGGCTGATCCCCGAGCAGATCGACCGCTACCCGCACGAGTTCTCCGGCGGCCAGGCGCAGCGCATCGGCATCGCCCGCTCGCTCGCCACCTCGCCGAAGCTGGTCATCGCCGACGAGCCGGTCTCCGCGCTCGACGTCTCCATCCAGGCCCAGGTGGTCAACCTGATGGAGCGGCTCCAGCAGGAGCTCGGCCTGGCGTACGTGTTCATCGCGCACGACCTCTCGGTGGTCAAGCGGGTCTGCGACCGGGTCGCGGTGATGTACCTCGGGCGGATCGTCGAGATCGGCGACAAGGCCGAGGTGTACGGCAGCCCGGCGCACCCGTACACCAGGGCGCTGCTGTCCGCCGTCCCGCTGCCCGACCCGGCGGCGGAGCGCGCGCGGGAGCGGATCGTGCTGCTCGGCGACCCGCCGAGCCCGGCGAACCCGCCGTCCGGCTGTTCCTTCCACCCGCGCTGTCCCAAGGCGCAGGAGATCTGCCGCACGGACCGTCCGCTGCTGCGGATCGCCGGGCCGGGCGGCCGGGAGGCGGCCTGCCACTTCCCGGAGGTCTGATTCCCGGAGGCCTTCGGGGGCCTTCATGAGCCGGCTGAGGCCGGCTGACCAGAGCCGCCGTACCGCCCAGTTGCCCCCACGCCGGGCGGTACGGCACCCAACGGGCGAGGGACACGATCCCTCGCCGCAGACGCCCGGTCGGGCGCGGCGGGGAACCTCACGAGGGCCGCGTCCGACCGGGTTCCACCGTGTTCACGGTCAGGCCGTTCTCATGGTCCGACCGTGTTCACGGTTCGGTCGTTCTCAGGGCCCGGCCGTTTTCACGATCCGGACGGCCCGCCCGCCTCGCCCGCCGTGCCCGGCAGCAGCCGGCGCGGGCCGGGCCCCTCGGCGGCCAGTTCGTCCCCGGGGTTGAGCACCCGGCAGCGGCGCAGCGACACGCAGCCGCAGCCGATGCAGCCGGTCAGCTCCTCCTCCAGCCGCTCCAACTCGGCCCGCCGGGCACGCAGTTGTTCGGCCCAGCGCCGCGAGATGCGGTCCCAGTCGTGCTTGCCCGGCATCCGGTCCTCGGGGAGCCCGGTGAACACCTCGGCCACCTCGGAGAGCGGGATGCCGAGCCGTTTGGCGACCAGGATGAGCGAGATCCGGCGCAGCACGTGCCGCCGGTAGCGGCGCTGGTTGCCCGGCGACCGCTCGGAGGAGATCAGCCCCTGGTCCTCGTAGAAGCGCACCGCCGAGGTGGCGATCCCGGCCCGCCGGGCCACCTCGCCGACGCTCAGCAGGTCGACCGGTCCGGTGTCCATGCCTGCTCCTCGACTCCTCGACTCCTTGACTTCAAGTCCTGTTGAAGATCCAGCGTACCGGACGTGGTCGGATCATTCGCTGCGCGGAGCGGTACCACCCCTGCCGAGCAGGACAGTTACCCCCTGGAGTCGGCGCCGAACGGCCTCGTCGGAGGTCGGCGTGAACCGCCCTCCGGGCGCGGTGAGGCCCATGAGCCGGCCCCGGGCCCCTTTTCGTCGGGGGCCCGGGGCCTTCGCTGGGGGTTCCTACGAGGCCGGGCCGACCCGGACGGTGGTGATCCGCCCGCCCTGGGACTCCCGGACGACCTCGATCCTGGTGTTGGTGTCCGGCACCTTCACCGCGAGCTGCGGGAGGGCCGGGTCGGTGTACGTGCCGGTGTGGTCGTTGAAGACCGGGACGGCCGGCTCGGACGGGATCCGCACCGCGACGCCGCCCTTGTGCAGCGTGAACGCCGTGGTCGGCTTGAGCGAGAACGGCGCGTCGTAGGTCTGCGCCCGTCCGTTGACCAGGGTGCCGTCGGCGAAGCGGACCGCCGCCGGGTGGGCGTCGATCGGCAGGATCAGCCCGCCGCCGGGGTGGTCCTTGGTGTTGTTGTCGCCGTACGCGGTGTCCCACAGCCAGAGCAGGACGCCCTCCTGGTACGGGTAGGTGTCGACGATGTCGGCCTTGCCCGCGACGCCGCTGTACCCGAAGTTGTACGGGCCGGTCTTCAGGAACGCGCCGTAGCCGGTGTAGCGGCGGTTCTCGGCGAGGTAGGCGCGCGGGTGCTGCTTGACGGCGGTGCGGCCGGTGATGACGGTGAAGCCGGTGGCGGTCCAGCCGTTGGCGCCGTTCTCGGCGCCGTCGGCGAAGAGCTCGGTGCCGCCGGCGGTGATCTTCACGGCGTCGACGAGCACGCCCCGGCCGTGGGTGTTGCCGTCGGAGGTGGCGTGGAAGCGCAGCCGGACCTGCTGGCCGAGGTAGCCGTCCAGCGGGAGGTGCAGCTTCCGGTAGGTGCCCGAACTGCCGCTGAGACCGGGGGTGTTTGCGCTGGTGTTGCCGATCGGCGCGCCGTCGACGGTGCCGCCCAGGGCCGTCCAGTGCTTGCCCTGGTCGGTGGAGGCCTCGACGGTGAGGAAGTCGTAGTCCTGCTCGGTGTCGTACCAGGCGGCGGCGTCCAGGGCGGCCGGGCCGGTGGCGGTGCGCAGGTCGACGTCCCGGCTGAGCGAGTTGTCGAGGTTGTCGCCGGTGTCGCTCCACCACTGCCTGGCGCCCTCGTACGGGTCGGCGAGGTCGGTGCTGGTGGTGCTGTCCGGCAGGTGGACGAGCAGCGCCTGGGCCTGGTCGGTGTTGTAGCCGCTCACCCCGAGGGCGTGGCTGGACCGGGTGGCGGCCTGCGCCTCGTCGTAGTCGAGCCAGCCGAACTGGAGCTTGCTCCAGGCGTCGAGGTCGCCCGGGTAGCCGCCGGTGGTGTTCGGCCCCTTGCCCAGGTAGGAGCCGGAGGACATCAGCGACCAGAAGTTGACGCTGTTGTCGCCGCCGCTGGTGCTGTACAGGTCGGGCAGGCCGAGGTTGTGGCCGTACTCGTGGGCGAACAGGCCGACGCCGCTGTTCTCGCCGGCCTGGACGTAGTCGTAGACGTAGAGGCCGGTGTCGCCGACCGGCGCGCCGCCGATCTTGTTGCCCTCCGGGCCGGTCCGGCCGGTCGCGTCGGGGAAGGTCCAACTGCGGTGCGCCCACAGCGCGTCGGCCCCCTGGGCGCCGCCGCCCCAGGTCTCGTCGACGCCGGCGTGCACCACGATGACGTTGTCGAGGTAGCCGTCGGGCTGGTTGAACTCGCCGGTCTTGGTGTGGTCGTAGCGGTCGTAGACGTCGTACTGGGCGAGCTGCGCCTTGATGTCGGCCACGCTGCGGCCCTTGGCGATCTCGCCGTCGTACCAGGCCTTGACGGCGTCCCGGATGAACTCCTGCCCCTGTGTCCAGGCGCCGGAGCCCTGCGGGCCCTTGTTGCTGCCGTAGCGGGCCTCGTTGTACGGGACGGTGACCCAGTCGCTGACGGTGCCCTGGACGTCGTAGCGGCCGGAGGACTGGGTGCGGTAGTAGTTGCGCATGGACACGGTGCCGGGCGTGTCGTCGAAGAACATCTTCTGGTAGTAGTCGCGGCTGAAGTCCGGCTCCCACAGCGTGTGGTTGTCGCCCTTGCCCGGCTTGGGGATCTGGTCGTGGCGCGGGCCGGGGGTGCCGCCGTAGCGGGGCTGGCCGTTGTACTGGGTGGTGTTGTCGACCTCGTCGCCGAACTGGGCGAGGATCACGAAGACCTTGTCCGTGCGCTGGTGCGCCAGTTGGACGTAGTCGTTGCCGACCTTCACCTTGGCGGGGGCCCGCTTGCCGGCGGTCTTGGCGACGGCGCCCTGGTTGAGCTGTTCCAGGGCCTTGGTGCGGAGCGCCTGGCGCTCGCGCTCCTGGGGGGCGAGCGGTGCGGGCGGGGCTTCGGCGCCGCCTGCCTCGGTGCCGCGTTCGGCGGCGGCGATCGTGGCGGGGGCAGGGGGAGCGGCCTGGGCGGGGGTGCCCAGCAGGGTGGCGGCTATCGCGCTCGTGGTGAGCGCGGCCGCAAGAGCGGCGGACAGTCTGCGCAACTGACCGGTCCTTTCCGGGGGATGGGGTTTGGGGGTGGAGTAATCGTTCGGCGAAGCGCAGGTAATATTTCACATGTCACGGGTCACGTGGAAGAGGTGCGGGCAAGGCGAAGGGCGCCGCACCACCGGTGCGACGCCCCTGCCCGCGAATCCGGCGGCTCAGCCCAAGGACGCCCGCAGGAAGGCGAGTTCGGCCTGGGTGACCTGCTCGTTCACCCCGCCCGGGGTCATGTGGGTGACGCCCGGCAGCGGCAGCACGCTGTGCGGGCGGCCGGCCTTGGTGAGCGCCTCGGAGAGCAGCAGGGTGTGCGAGGGGTGGACGTTGTCGTCGGCCAGCCCGTGGATCAGCAGCAGCGGCCGGGTCAGCCCGGGCGCGTCGGTGACCAGGCAGTCGTCGGCGTAGCCCTCCGGGTTGTCCTGCGGCAGCGCGAGGTAGCGCTCGGTGTACGCGGTGTCGTAGTGCCGGAAGTCGGTGGGCGGGGCGCCCGCGCAGGCGGCGTGGAAGACGTCCGGGCGGCGCAGCACGGCGAGCGCCGCGAAGTACCCGCCGTACGACCAGCCGCGCACGCCGACCCGGCCGAGGTCGAGGTCGGGGTGCTGTCCGGCGAGCGCCCGCAGGGCGTTCACCTGGTCGTCCAGCGCCACCTGGGAGAAGCGGCGGAAGATCGCCCGGGTGAACTCCGGCGAGACGAACGGGGTGCCGCGGTTGTCGGTGGTGACGACGGCGAAGCCCTGGTCGGCCCACCACTGGCGGAGCTGCCAGCGGCGCGGCTCGGCCGCCACGGCCTGGAAGCCGGGCCCGCCGTAGACGTCCAGCAGCACCGGCAGCCGGCGGCCGGGGACGTGGTTGCGCGGGTACACCACGGCGGTGGGCAGGCCGAGTTCGGTGACCCGGGCGAGCCGTGGCCGCACCCGGTAGGGGAGGGTGGCGCTCAGGTCGGTGAGTGGCAGCGCGGGGCCGTCGGGTGAGGCGTCGAGCGAGCCGTCGCGCAGCAGTCGGCGCCGGATGCCGTCGGCGTCGGCGGTGGTGAGCAGCAGGGTGCGGCCGGCGGCGAGTGCGGAGTGCACGCCGGGGCCGGTGGTGACGGGTTCGGGTGCGCCGCCGTCCGGGTCGACCAGGTGGACGTACTGGTCGGCCGGGTCGCCCTGGCCGGTCTCGCAGAGCAGCCGGCCGTCCAGGTGCCCGACCACCCGGCGGATCTGGAGCCCGGTGGTGTCCAGCGGCTTGCCGTCCAGGGCGAGGCCGCGGGCCTGCGGGGTGTCGTGGGCGGTGAGCAGCCGGCCGTCGGCCAGCCGGGCGGGGGTGCCGGGCAGGTCGTCGACCCAGAACTCGTCGGTGGTGCGGGAGAGTTCGCGGGTCTCGCCGGTGGCCGGGTCGGCGGTCAGCAGCAGGACGTGCTGCTGGAGCCGGTCGGCGACGGTGAGCAGCAGTTCCTGGTCGGAGGCCCAGGTGGCGGCGCAGAGGTACGGGAACGCGGCGGCGTCCCAGCGGAGCCGTACCCGGCTGCGGTCGAGGCCGAGGACCCAGAGCTGGACGTCCGCGTTGGGGCCGCCGGCCTGCGGGTAGGCGAAGTCCTCGGCGGGCTCGTCGGGGTGGGCGGGGTCGGCGAAGTAGCGCCGGGGGAGGGCGGATTCGTCCACCCGGGCGGCCAGCAGCGCGCCGCCGTCGGGGCGCCACCAGTGGCCGCGGGAGCGGCCGAGCTCCTCGGCGGCGGCGAACTCGGCGACGCCCCAGCGGGCGCCGTCGGCGGGGGAGAGCGGTTCGAGGTCGGGGGTGACGTACAGGGCGTCGTCGGCGACGTAGGCGACGCGTTCGCCGGCGGCGTCCGGCCGGGGGTCGAACGCGGGCCCGGCGACGGGCAGTTCGGTGCCGGCGCCGGTGGCGGTGTCGATCCGGAACAGCCGGCCGTCGAGGGCGAGGACGGCGGTCGCGAGGTCGGCGGTGGCCGCGTACGTGCCGATGCCGGCGGCGACCAGGCGGGTGCGTTCGCGCAGCCGTCGTTCGACGGCGGGCAGGTCGTCGCGGCGGCCGGTGCGCCCGGGGGCGAGGACGGCCGGGTCGGCGACCAGTCGTTCCTCGCCGGTGGCGGTGTCGAGCAGGTGCAGGCGGTCGACCGGATCCTCGGAACCGGTCGAGCGGAGCAGCAGCAGCCGGGTACCGTCCTCGGCGAGGGTGAACGCGCGCGGCGCACCGAAGGTGAACCGGCCGGTGCGGGCGCTGAGCGACAGGAAGGGGTCGGTGATGGTCACGGCCCGATCGTCGTATCGGAGCACGCCACCCGACCAGTACCCTGTCATGTGAAATGTCACACACCACAATGGGGAGGATGCCGTGATCGAGGACCTGTGGACCGTCGAACCCCCGGCCCCGCTGCCCGCGGCCGACGGGCTGTTCGGCATCTCGCCGGACGCGGCGCACCTGAACCACGGTTCGTACGGCGCGGTGCCCGTCCCCGTGCAGCGGGCGCAGCAGCGGCTGCGCGCCGAACACGAGCTGGACCCGGACGGCTTCTTCGCCGACCTGCCGGCCCGGGTCGGCGCGGCGCGCACCAGGATCGCCGCCGACCTGGCCGTCGACCCGGACCGGCTCGCCCTGGTCTCCAACGTCACCGAGGCGGTCGCGATCGCCCTGGACACCATCCCGTTCGCGCCCGGCGACCGGATCCTGGTCACCGACCACGGTTACGGCGTGGTCACCCGGGCCGCCGAGCGCCGGGCCGCCGAGACCGGCGCCGAGGTGGTCGAGGTCGAACTGCCGCTGGACACCCCCGACGAGCAGGCCGTCCGGGAGGCGGTGCTCGCCGCCGTCGACGAGCGCGTCACCGTCGCGGTGCTGGACCAGATCACCTCGCCCACCGCCCGCCTGATCGCAGGCCCGGGCCTGCTCGCCGACCTGCGCGAACGCGGCGTGACCACCGTCGTGGACGGCGCCCACGCCCCCGGCATGCTGCCCGCCCCGGTCGACCCGAACGCCGACTTCTGGTTCGGCAACCTGCACAAGTGGGCCTTCGCCCCGCGCGGCACCGGCGTGCTCGCCGTCCGCCCGGAGTGGGTGGACCGGGTGCGCCCGCTGACCTTCTCCTGGGAGCACGACCGGGGCTTCCCGTGGAACGTCGAATGGCGCGGCACCTGCGACTACACGGGCTGGCTCGCCGCCCCGGCCGGGTTCGAGCTGCTGCGCGAGCTCGGCCCCGAGGCGGTGGCCGCGCACAACGCCGCACTCGCCGGGTACGGCCAGCGGGTGCTCGCCGAGCGGGCCGGCCTGGCGCCGCTGCCCGCTACGCCCGGGGTCTGGATGCGCTCCGTCCGGCTGCCGGCCGGGTGCGTCGAGGCGGAGCAGGACGTGAAACCGCTGCGGGACGAGGTGTGGCAGCGGCTCGGCACCCGGATCGCGATCCGCCCGTGGGCCGGCGGCGGGGTGCTGCGGGTCAGCGCGCAGCTGTACAACCGGCCGCGGGAGTACGAGCGGCTGGCGGACGGGCTGGCCGACCTGCTGAAGGGCTGACCGGCGCGCGGGGGCCGGCCTGCGCGCGCGGTTATTCCGGGCCGGCTCGCACGTAGCTACTCTGGGCTGGCTCGCTCGGAGCCGGCCCGTTCGGAGCTGGCCCGCAGCTCGGCGAGCAGCAGGTTCTGGTCGGCGAGCAGCCCGGTGAGGATCTGCCGGGCCGCTCGCAGCAGGTCGGCGACGTCGCCGCCGGCCAGCGCGTACACCACCGTGCTGCCCTCCCGGGTGGCGGTGACGATGCCGGACCGGCGCAGCACCGCGAGCTGCTGGGAGAGGCTGGAGGGTTCGACCTCCAGCTCGGCGAGCAGCCCGCGGACGGGCGTCGGTCCGGCCTGCAGCAGTTCCAGCACCCGGATCCGGACGGGATGGCCGAGCATCCGGAAGAACTCGGCCTTGGCCTGGTAGAGCGCTACCGCCACGAGTCCCCCCTTCCCTGGGGTCGGTCCGCTCAGATCTCCAGCGAGAGTTCGATCCGCTTGAGCTGGTGGCGGGCCATCGCGAGGTTGGAGCGGCCGCGGTTGAGCGCCAGGAAGAGGAAGAGGCCGCGCCCGGTGGGCGTGGTGATCGGTCGGACCAGGTGGTACTGGTTGGTGAGGCTGATCAGGATGTCCTCGATCTCGTTGTCGTGCAGGTTGAGCATCTCCATCGCCCGCATCTTGGCGCGGACCACGTCGGTGTTCCCGGCGGCGGCGACGTTGAGGTCCAGTTCGCCGCCGTCGCCGAGGCTGCCGAGCGCCATGCCGCTGCCGTAGTCGACCAGGGCGACGCCGATCGCGCCGTCGATCCCCATGGCCTCTTTGAGGGACGTCTCCAGGTTCGCCATCGTCGGTGTCCTCCCGTGAGTTGGTGGCGGTGGCTCCGCCGTGGCAACGACGGTAGGGAGACCGGCGGCCGTCCACCGGGGATGACCGGAGACGTCCGAAGCTGGTCGGACTCTGATCACTTGAAGATGTTTGCAACTATGGATGTGAGAGGGAAGCGATCCCGGAATGATCCCGCGGCCGATCCCGTCCCATGGAAGCCGCACGGAAGCCGTACGGAAAGTCGCACGGAAAAACGGTGCTATCGATGTCAGTGCCGCCGGGTAACCTCTCGCTGAGATGCGAGATCACACCAACCACACCCGGACGGCGATGAACACCCCCGAGCCCCAGCCCCACGACGACCAGGAGCTCAGCCCCGCCGAGGCGTACGCGGCCAGCCGCCGCCGGGCCAAGGAGCAGGCGACCGCGCTCCACGGCTTCCAGCAGCTGTACGACTTCCCGCTGGACGATTTCCAGCTGGAGGCCTGCGAGGCGCTGGAGGCCGGCTCGGGCGTCCTGGTCGCCGCGCCCACCGGCTCGGGCAAGACCATCGTCGGCGAGTTCGCCGTGCACCTGGCCCTCCTGGGCGGCCGCAAGTGCTTCTACACCACGCCCATCAAGGCGCTGTCCAACCAGAAGTACGGCGACCTGGTCAAGCGCTACGGCGCCGCCAAGGTCGGCCTGCTCACCGGCGACAACACCGTC
This sequence comes from Kitasatospora sp. NPDC059812, assembly GCF_042732075.1. NCBI lineage: Bacteria > Bacillati > Actinomycetota > Actinomycetes > Kitasatosporales > Streptomycetaceae > Kitasatospora > Kitasatospora sp. NPDC059812. The sequence continues at coordinate 19,562 of NZ_JBHWIO010000016.1, read as the reverse complement.
AACGGCGACGCCCCCGTGGTGGTCATGACCACCGAGGTGCTGCGCAACATGCTCTACGCGGGCTCCAGCACCCTCGACGGCCTCGGCTACGTCGTCATGGACGAGGTGCACTACCTCGCCGACCGCTTCCGCGGCGCCGTCTGGGAGGAGGTCATCATCCACCTCCCCGAGTCGGTCACCCTCGTCTCGCTCTCCGCGACCGTCTCCAACGCCGAGGAGTTCGGCGACTGGCTGGACACCGTGCGCGGCGGCACCCGGGTGATCGTCTCCGAGACCAGGCCCGTGCCGCTGTGGCAGCACGTGATGGCCGGCAACCGGATGTACGACCTGTTCGCCAACCCCGACCGGGACGGCCGCCCCAAGGACGGCCCGCGCAACCCGGGCAAGGCCGTCAACCCCGAGCTGGTCCGGCTCGCCCGCTCCGAGCTGGACCGCAACCCGCGCGACCGGTTCGGCCGCGGCCGGGGCCGCAGCATGCCCAACGGGCGCCCCGGCCGGGTCTGGACGCCGGGTCGGGTGGACGTCATCGACCGGCTCGACGCCGAGGGCCTGCTGCCCGCGATCACCTTCATCTTCAGCCGGGCCGGCTGCGAGGCCGCCGTCCAGCAGTGCCTCAGCTCCGGCCTGCGGCTCAACAAGGACGCCGACCGCGCCGTCGTCCGGGCCTTCGTCGAGGAGCGCTGCGCCGACATCCCCGACGAGGACCTGCACGTCCTCGGCTACTTCGAGTGGCTGGACGGGCTGGAGCGCGGCATCGCCGCCCACCACGCCGGGATGCTGCCGCGGTTCAAGGAGGTGGTCGAGGAGCTGTTCGTGAAGGGCCTGGTCAAGGCCGTCTTCGCGACCGAGACCCTGGCGCTCGGCATCAACATGCCCGCCCGCTCGGTGGTCATGGAGAAGCTGGTCAAGTGGAACGGCGAGACCCACGCCGACATCACCCCCGGCGAGTACACCCAGCTCACCGGCCGGGCCGGGCGCCGAGGCATCGACGTCGAGGGCCACGCCGTGGTGCTCTGGCAGCGCGGCCTCGACCCGGAGGCGCTGGCCGGCCTGGCCGGCACCCGCACCTACCCGCTCAAGTCCTCGTTCCGGCCGTCCTACAACATGGCCGTCAACCTGGTCTCCCAGTTCGGCCGGCACCGCTCGCGCGAACTGCTGGAAACCTCCTTCGCCCAGTTCCAGGCCGACCGCTCGGTGGTCGGCATCGCCCGCCAGGTCCAGCGCAACGAAGAGGGGCTGGAGGGCTACCGCGAGTCGATGACCTGCCACCTCGGCGACTTCGACGCGTACATGGACCTGCGCCGCCGACTCAAGGACCGGGAGAACGAACTCGCCCGCGAGGGCAGCGGCCAGCGCCGCGCGGCCGCCGTCGAGTCGATCGAGCAGCTCAAGCCGGGCGACGTCATCCACGTCCCCACCGGCAAGTTCGCCGGTCTCGCCCTGGTCCTCGACCCGGGCCTGCCGCCGGTCAGCCGCAACGGCCGGGTCGGCCGCCACCCCGACTTCCAGGACGGGCCCCGCCCGGTGGTGCTCACCGCCGAGCGGCAGGTCAAGCGGCTCGCCATGATCGACTTCCCGTACCCGGTCGCCGCCGTCGAGCGGGTACGCATCCCCAAGTCCTTCAACCCGCGCAGCCCGCAGTCCCGCCGGGACCTCGCCTCCGCGCTGCGCACCAAGGCCGGCCACCTCGAACCCGAGCGGTTCCGTCGGGGCCGCGCGGCCGCCGCCGACGACCAGGAGATCACCCGGCTGCGCACCGAACTGCGCCAGCACCCCTGCCACGGCTGCGACGAGCGCGAGGACCACGCCCGCTGGGCCGAGCGCTACCACCGCCTGCACCGCGACACCGAGGCGCTGGAACGCCGGATGCGCTCCCGCACCCACACCATCGCCCGCACCTTCGACCGCGTCTGCGGGCTGCTCACCGACCTCGGCTACCTGAGCGGCGACACCGTCACCGACGACGGCAAGCGCCTCGGCCGGCTCTACGGCGAACTCGACCTGCTCGCCTCCGAGTGCATCCGCGAAGGCGTCTGGAGCGGCCTGGACGCCGCCGAACTCGCCGCCTGCGCCTCGGCGCTGGTCTACGAGGCGCGCCAGTCCGACGACGCCACCGCCCCCCGGGTGCCGGAGGGCGCGGCCAAGGAGGCGCTCGGCCAGATGGTCCGGATCTGGGGCCACCTGGACGCCCTGGAGGAGCAGCACCGGATCAACACCGCCGAGGGCGTCGGCCAGCGCGAGCCCGACCTCGGCTTCGCCTGGGCCGCCCACCGCTGGGCCCTCGGCCACAGCCTGGACCAGGTGCTGCGCGACGCCGACATGCCGGCCGGCGACTTCGTCCGCTGGACCAAGCAACTGATCGACGTCCTCGGCCAGATCCAGGACGCGGCCGGCGAGGACGCCGAACTGCGCCGGACGGCCCGCAAGGCCGTCGACGGCCTGCGCCGCGGCATCATCGCCTACTCCTCGGTGGGCTGACCGCCGAACGCCAGGGGCCCGCCCGTTCACCCCGAACGTGCGGGCCCCTGGCGTATCCGGTGGCTTCCTACCCCCCACCCCCGTGCGGCCTCGGCGGGCCGGAGCGGCACCGGAATTGTGAGCGGCTGCACGAGAAGTCGATCAGGTCGACTTCTCGTGGAGAAGGGGCAGCCGAAACGGGCGAGGCGATGCCGATGGTCAGGGCGCGGGAGGCGCCGGGGCGAAGTAGTCGCGGAGCATCTCCGTGGTCCACGCGGGCTGGCGCACTTCTCCGCGCGGTCCGAACTCCTCGAACCAGGGCTTCACTTCGAGGACCGGGGTGCCGTCGATGGCGTCCAGGTCCTCGACGTGCAGGTCCAGGCCGTCGACCTTGAGGAGGCGGCAGCGGGAGGACCCGAGCCAGTTGATGCGCCGCATGTTCCGGTGGCCGAACACGCCGACCTCGGGCCAGTCCGGGTTGTCCCGGGGACGGCGGGCACCGAAGTTCAGATCGGCCGGGTCGGTCCTGTGGAACCGGAAGATCACGTCGAGGTGGGAGAACTCCTCCAGCCCCTTCGTCGCGTCGAGCGGAAACCTGTCGCCGTCCAGCCGGATGATGGCGCGGGTCCCTCCCCAGCGGTCGTCGGTCGGTTCCGTACGGCCTCCCACAACGCGTCCGAGCGCTTCCACGCTGAAGACATCACCCACGTGTTTCCCCTCCTGTGAACGGACCGCGCCAGAACGGCGGGTCAGATGGTGGCTGCCAGATAGTCGGCGGCGCGCCTGTCGACGGCGTCGATGTGCTGCACCTTCCGTCCGCGATAGGGCGAAAGCGCACTGCGAATTTGTAGAGCGACTTCGCGGGTGCGGGCGGAGCGGACGGTCTGCATGGCGTCGAGCGACTGGGACCAGATGGTGCAGGCCTCCTCGATGGAGTGCTGCCCGGCCTTCACGAGGCCCAGGTGGCCGAGGGTGACCGCGTGGGTCCTGGTGAACGTGGAAGCCTTACGGGTCGCGACGCTGCGCTCGAACTCCTTCGCTGCGCCTTCCAGGTCGCCGAGGTCGCGGAGCGCCGACGCGGTCTCGTGTGCCAAGGAAGCCTCGCCGAAGAAGAACACCCGGGGTGGTTCGTCGTCACCGGGCGAGGCTGCCGACAGATCGCGTTCGGCCTGGAGCAGCGCGGCGTTCGCCTCAGCAGTGCGCCCCGCAGAGGCCAGGGTACGTGCATGGACGACGCCGAGCAGGGACCGTTCGCGATGGCCGGCGAGCCGGTACCGGTCGCCGGCCATCGATGCCTCGGCGACCCTGACGGCATGGTGCGGTTTCCGGAGGTCGACCGCTTGGTGAGCCATGGCGCGCAGAATGTGCCCGGCCATCGCGGGGTCGTCGGCCTCGGCCGCCAGTTTCACGGCGACGGTGTAGTAGTGCTGGGCGGCGGGGTGCTCGCCGTTGTCGAACGCCGTCCACCCGGCCAGGTAGGCGAGTTCGGATGCTGCGGAGAACATGTCCCGCCGAATCAGGTCGGAGGAGAAGGTTCCTTGGAGGAACTCTCCGACATCCGTGAGGAGGTACTGCGCGACCGCCGTGCGCCCGTGCCCGCCGCCACGGCGCTGGTCGAGCTGGGAGAACAGCCTTGCCACGTCCCGGACGGCATCCACATCGGCCTGACCGGCCCGGCGTTGTGTGATGCCGCGACTCTCCGTTCGGGCCATCTGCTCCCACCAATGGTCGGGCGGGATGCTCAGCGTCCCGAGCGAGTACGTGAGGGTGCGGAGGAGCTGTCTGCGTTCCACGTCAACGTCGATCCGTCCGAGAGCCGCCAGGGCCTTCAGCGTATCCAAACCCCAGTCGCGTAGATCCGGTTGCTCGTCTCCGAACCCCATCGCAGACAGGGTGATGTCACGGTTCAGCCAGGTGGTGAGTACCTGCGCGAGGTGCTGTGGGATGTTCCCGGAGGGAATGACGCCTTGGCGGACCCACTGCGTGACGGATGCCCGACTCGGTCGTGCCGGATCGTTGTGACTGGCCGCGACGGCGCACAAGGCCCGGGCGAGGGCTTCGTTTGGTCTGCCCGTTTCCCGGATGAGCTGGCCCAGCCGCGAGTTGGGCTGGCGGGTACGCCCCATGGGGTCTCCTGGCGATGCCGTTTAACCGGTTTAACAGCGGAAGGTAGCCGACACCTTACTCCCAGCCACCTTCGACGGTTTGCTGTTCGTGCAAGGCAGTCACATGCCGCACTTCGAATGTTCCGTCATGTTCGGGCACCAGTAGGGATGTTCTCCCGACGGTCCCAGACCCCGAGTGAGTGAGGCGCCCTGATGGAGCCTGGATCACGCATCATCACCACGAGGTTCCCCGCTCAACGGGAACGCATCGGCGATCTCCGCCGCTGGGCCCGTACGGCCGTGCCACTGCTGGGTCTCGGCTTGGACGACCGGCAGCGCGGTGACCTGCTGGGCGACGTGGAACTCGTGCTGTCCGAACTCGGCGCCAACGCCGTGCTGCACGGCTGCGGTGGTGATCGGCCGGATCTGAAGCTGACCGCCTCGCTGGCGTACACCATGGGTGTGCTGCGAGTGTCCGTGTCCGACCCGGGCAGCGGCAGGCCCGAGCGCCGGTCGCTGGGCGACGAAGCGACCTGTGGGCGCGGCCTGGGGCTGGTCATGGGGGTCGTGTCCCGGTTCGGTGTCGAGAGCCTCCCCGAGGGCGGCAAGGAGATCTGGTCTGAGATCGAGCTGCCCGATCCGGTGCGGCCGGCGGCCGCGGTGGTCGAACGGACCGGCCAACGGGGCGGGACGCTGCGCTCGGACACCGTCGCGCGGGAGTTCCGGTCTCGGCCGCCCAGAGTGGGGAGGGGCGGCCCGTTGGTCCTGGCGCGGACCGGGCCGACCTGCGGTCCCGTCCATTCGCTCATTCCGCACCCAAGGGCCACGCCGTGAGCGTCGGACCGCGCACCAGGACGCTGCTCAAGACCACAACCCCGGCCCGCAGACTGGACATTGCGGCGTCCTTCGAGGCCCTGACGCAGGCGGGCGTGGCCACCGGTGGCGACGTCGCAAAGGCCGAGCTGGTCAGCGACAGCCCGAACCACCTGTGGTCGCTGCCCACTTCACGCGCGCTCGCCATCGTCCACCCCGATCTGGACGAGGCCGGGGCGCTCATCAAGGGCGCGCAGTTCCTGCGACAGCATCAGGTCCCCGTGACCTCCCCCCGGTACACCGACGTCCGCATGTCTGCCGAGGGCCGGGCCGTGACCTTCTGGCAGGCCCCCGGGAAGCCGAGCGCCGACGCGTCCCTGTCCGCATGGGTGACCGCCCTCACGCACCGGACCGACCCCAGGACGGCCCCGTGGCTCAGGGAGCACGATCCGTTCGCCGGGCTGCTGGACGGCCTGGACGACGCTCCGCTGAACACGGCCTCCAGGAGTTTCCTGCGCGACCACGCGGCCCAACTGCGTGAGGAGTGGGACTTCCTCGACTGGCCGACACCGGACACCGTCATCCTCGGAGCCCTCGGGATGGCCCCCTGCCACGACGACGGAGTCCACGTCGGGCTCCTGCTACGCCGCCCGCTGACGCGCGGCCACCGCGAGTGGGACCTGGTCGCCGCCCGCTGGCGCTCCGAACTGCTCATCGGCCCCCGCGAAGACCACCGGACCTACGCCGACACCTACCTCTCGTACGAACGGGAGGGCCGGCCCCTGGACCACCCCTACATCGGCGCCTGGTCCGGCTATCAGGTCGTGCGCGACATCGTCGTCCTCACCGCAGTGATGGAAACGGTGCGCCGCGCCCACCTCGACGCCAACATCCGCCAGGAGGCGGCCCACCGGATCACATGCCTGCGCGGTGCCCACCCGGCCCCGTGGAACTGGGGGCTGCGATGACAAGCCCGAACAGGGATATGGAGTTCACATGGACGTGACCCGAGGGTTCTTCGTCACCGTCGACGGTCTCAGCGCGAGTGGGAAGACCACCGTCGCCCCGCTGGTCGCCAGCCTTCTCGGTGGCGTTCACCTCGCGGACGGCACATTGCCGACGTTCCCCCGCATGCGTGTGGAAGTCGACGCCGCCGACATCCTGCCGGCGCGGTTCCACTGGTGGATGATGGCCAACCACATCAAGTCCGAGACCGCCAGGGTGCTCATCAAGGGCGGTCGGACGGTGGTGGTCGAGTCCTACTTCCCGCGCACCATCGCCACACACAGGGCGATGGGTCACGACTGTGTGCCGGAGTACCCGGAGGGGGCTCTCGTCCCGCACGTGCCGATTTTGTTGGAGGTGGACGAACGCGTCCGCCAGGAGCGGCTTCGTCGGCGGGCCGAGCTGGGAACGCTGAGCTCCTGGCACCGGCGGGAGGAGCCGAACGCGGCCGAAAGCTCCCGTGTGTACCGGGCGTTCGGACTGCTGCGGGTCGACGGCACCGACCGCACGCCTGATGAGGTGGCTCACAGCATCGCCGATACCGTGCGCTCATCTGCCCGTACCGCGCTGAGGAAGGCAATTCCCCATGACCGCAACTGAGTTCGAAGCGAAGATCCTCAACGTCGATCCGGAGAAGATCCGCGTGCTCCTGACCGAGGCCGGGGCTGAGCACGTGGTCGACCGCTTCCAGCGCCGCTACGTCTACGACATCCCCGGTCGGCCGGGCGCGTGGGTCCGGCTGCGTGACACCGGCACCGACGTCACGTTGTGCGTCAAGGAGATCCACTCCGATGCGATCGACGGCGTGACCGAAACGGAGACGACCGTAGGTGGCTTCGACGCCACGAACACGCTCCTCGGCAAGCTCGGCTACCAGCCGAAGGCGTACCAGGAGAACCGCCGGTCCTCCTGGACGCTGGGCGGCGCGGCCGTCGAGATCGACCACTGGCCGCTGATCCCCCCCTACCTGGAGATCGAGGGCGACAGCGCCGAACACGTCCATGCGACCGCCCTCGCGCTCAAGCTTTCTCTGGAGAAGCTCACGAGCGAGAACACGACCAAGGTCTACCGCCGGTACGGGATCGACATCGACGCGATTCCCCGGCTCACGTTCGAATGACAGGAGACGAGCCTTGTCAGTCACCCAACGCCCGGCAGTCCGGGTCGTCCGGGACAGGACCATCCGCATCAAGGTGATTGACGACTGCGGGTTGGCCTGCACGTTCTGCCACAACGAGGGAACGCCGGTCACCGTCGACAATCAGGGCCGCGCCGAACTGCCCTTCGTCGCGGGCCCGGGCAGGACCGGGCGCGTGTCGATCTACAGCGAGACGAACGGTGTCGGTTTCCTCGCCGCCAGGATGGCCCCGGACATGTCCTTCCGGCGGGCGGTGCGAACCGTGGCGAGGGCGTTCGACGCCGACGAGGTTCACCTCACGGGAGGGGAGCCCACCCTCCACACGGAGGTGCCCGCGCTGGTCGCGGCGCTGTCCGGCATGGGGTTGAGCGTCGGGATGACCAGCAATGGGGAACGGGGCCGGCAGGTCATGCCGGAGTGTTCGGTGGCCGGCCTCAACCGGGTCAACGTCTCGGTCTTCGGCACCACCGCCGAAGAACTCCAGGCCGTTCAGTCCGAGCGTTTCAGGTCTGCGGGCCTGGCCGAGGCGAAGATCCGGGCAGCGGAACAGACCGTCCGGTCCGCCGTCTCCAACGGCGTGAAGGTCTCGGTGAACATCGTCGTTCCCGGAATGGCCCACGTGGACCGGGTCGTCAACCTGGTCGAGTCGTACGGCCAGTTCGCGGATGTGCGGATGCTCACCAGCATCCAGGACGGGGCGGAGTCGACCGCGGCGATCTCCGAAGTGCTGGCCCGGGTCGGCGCGGAACCGGTGCTTCGGACGTTCACCGCCGGCACCTCCGACGAGCGCACCCTGTACCGGGCGCTCGGCGGCCGGGCGGTCTACGTGAAGCGGCTGCTGCCCGTAAGGCTCCCGGACACCTGCGCGTCGTGCCGGTTCAACAACGACACGGACTGCGAGGAGGGCTACTACGGCATCCGCCTGTACCTCACTGAACAGGGAGAGTACATGCTCGGCGTCTGCATCCAGCGCATGGACCTCTGCGTCCCCGTGGCCGATCTGTCGAAGAGCGGGATCGTGGAAGAGGTGCAGGCCTTCAAGGACGCCGAAGTCCGGCGGCTGACGAGCGAGTACGGTGCCGCTGCCTGAGTCTCTGGCTGTCGGTTGGGTATCCAGGGCCCGCACGTTCGACTCGAAAAGGGGGGGGCGGAGTGTGTGAGGGGGCAGGAGTGACAGGGGGGGTTGGTGGTGGTGGATAGCCACAGGGTGTTGGGGACCCCAC